>DAIRED010000063.1:0-9819 GCA_036795795.1 Thermoplasmatota archaeon
CAACTTCGGCGAGTATATATCGGATGTCTGGTTCCCGAGGCTCTCGGGGAAGATGCACTTCATCGGCGGCCGGAACGGAATCAAGGTCGGCGTCGTCACCCACTCGGCGAACCTGAAGCCCCAGCCCATCCCGCGCCCCCCGAAGACCGTCCTCGGTTTCGAGCACGGGCTGCTGGTCACGCTCATAAACGGCGGGGTCCCGGCGGACCTGCTGGCGTGGCTCAATTCCACGAAGGACATCATGCGCGACCACCGCACCGAGGACATGTGGGAGATGACGTTCTACGACGCCAACGACGCCCTGAACGAGGTCGCGCGGTACATGGGCATCGAGAACTGGCTGACGAGGGACGATTAATTCCCCTCAATCTCCGGTGCGCCGGGTATGAAGCGCTCTTTGACGCCATGCGCCAGTACCGTGCGCAATTCCTTCACTCTTTGCCAGTTCGTCGAGTTCAGCGGCCCGACGCCAATCTCCAGGAAATTATTAGGAATTTTGAGGGAATACCACAACCTGATGTGGATGTCGGTTCCAGTAAGATGGAAATATGTGATTTTTAGGTTCAACTCGATCGGGTGAGATTCCTCATCGAAGGCAATCCCCTTTGTCGTTAGGATGTCGCGAACCCACTCGTGGGCGAGTTCGACGTTCAGCTTGTCGTCCATCAACCCGGAAAAGTACCAGTTGTGCCTGTCACGCGTTGTTCTTCGAACCATCCGGAAGACGTATACCATGAAAGCCAAGGTCACCACCGATGCGATTGCCACATCGAATGCCAGCGTGAATTCGGAGGCTACGAAATAGAGCGGTATGGAGAACACGGACACAAGGAAAAAGATTAGGAGCCACAACAGCATCACCAATCCGATGATCAGGAGTGCGTGCTTTCTCAATCGCTTGTCGTCGTACAGCTCCCACTCGTCCTTGATAAGTTGGTAATCTAATTTGATCTTGTACGACGATTCCGGCATCTTCTCTCCATCGACCACGATGCTTGGTTGGCATAATATTATTTCGTAGCGATATTTTGAATAGTCCTAGGACATTGTGACGATAGAGAGCATACCATGCCCATCTCGCGTTCCGGCTCCGATTTCGACGCAATCCTCGTCTCCGCCGAATACTGGGACGACCACCCCCTGTGTCCAGTCGGCGTAATCGCACGCGTTTTGGACGCCGATGGGTTCTCGGTTGGAATCATCGAGAAGCCCGTCAAAGATGAGGATTTCACGAAATTAGGGGCGCCAAAACTCTTCTTCGGCGTCACGTCCGGCTCGATAGACTCGATGCTCAACAACTACACCCCGCTGAAGCGCCCGCGGAAGGACGACCCGCACGCCGACTGGAACGAGATGCCCGACCGTGCGGTCGTCGCCTACTGCAACGCGCTCAGGCGCCTGTTCAAAGGCTGCAAAATCGCCATCGGCGGCATCGAGGCCTCGCTCCGGCGCTTCGCGCATTACGACTACTGGGACAACGCCGTGAGGCGGAGCATCCTGCTGGACACGCGCGCCGACGTCCTGGTCTACGGGAGCGGGGAGAAGCAGGCCGCCGAAATCGCCCGGAGGCTGAAGGGCGGAAAGGAGCTGGACGGCATCCGCGGAACGTGCGCGATGGCCAAGGAGCCGCCCGAGGGTTTCACGGTCATCCATTCATACGAAACGGTCAAGGAGGACAAAACCAAGTTCTGCGAGATGCAGATGGCGTTCTCCAACGAGAGGGCGCTCGCGCAAGCGCACGGCCAGCGCTTCGTAGTCCAGCATCCGGCGCCCGAATACTCGCCCGAGGACCTGGATGCAATCTACGCGCTCCCGTTCTCGCGCGCCATGCACCCCAAGTCGCAGCTCAGGATGGCGCAGTTTTCGGTCGCGACGCACCGGGGCTGCGTTGGCGAGTGCTCGTTCTGCTCGCTGGCGCTCCATCAGGGGAACCGCATAGTCTCCCGTGGCGAGGAATCGATATTACGCGAGATAGAGTCAATGACCAGGCACCCAGACTTCAAGGGCCACATCGACGACCTGGGCGGCCCGTCGGCGAACATGTACGGTATGGACTGCGAGGCAGTGTGCGAGGGAAGCCGCGATGGTGATGCCGTAACCGCCGGAAGGCGGCACTGTATCTCCTGTGCCAACCTGGACAAGAGCCACTCGCGCCTCGTCGCCCTGATGCGCAGGGCGCGCGCCGTCCCCGGGGTGAAGAAAGTATTCGTCCGCAGCGGCGTGCGTTACGACCTGGCCATCGAGAGCCGCGAGTACGTGCGCGAGCTGTCGCAGCACCACGTCTCGGGAACGCTTAAGATAGCGCCGGAGCACTTCTCGAAGCGAGTGTTGAAGCTCATGGGCAAGCCCGGCGACCGCTTCAGCGAGTTCTGCGATTTGTTCAACTCTTTGAACAAAGACACCGGCCAGACGCTGCGTTACTACTTCATGGTCGGCCACCCCGGCGACGACGTCCAGGAGGCGAACGAGCTCGCGCGGCGGGCGGCGAAGCTCGGCAACGCGGAGCAGTTCCAGCTCTTCACACCGACGCCGATGTCGCTCAGCACCTGCATGTACTGGACCGGGCTCGACCCGCGCACGATGGAGCCGGTGAAGGTCGTGTACGACTTCGCCACGAAGAAGAGGATGAAGACGGCGATGTCGAAGGCGCTGGATTCTGCGCCGCGCTCAGGTTAATCGGCCTCCCCGAATCGTGTGCGCTCCGGTGCGGGCATCCCCTGGGAAACCCCCTGAAAAGGATATATCCCATCGGTGCATCGAGGGGGTGAAATGAACGGCGAGACGATGATACGGACCTCGGGCCTGACGAAGGATTTCGGCAAGCTCAGGGCTGTCGACGGCTTGAGCCTGGACGTCGGGCGCGGCGAGGCCTACGGCTTCCTCGGCCCGAACGGCGCCGGCAAGTCGACGACCATCAGGATGCTCACGGGGTTCCTCAGGCCCTCCTCCGGCACGATGGAGATAATGGGGAAGGACATGCTCCGCGACCCGCTGGCCGTCAAGGAGAAGGTCGGCATCGTCCCGGACCAGTTCGGCTTCTACCCGCTCATGAACGCCCACGAGCATCTCGACTTCTACGGCAGGCTCTACGGGATGGAGCGCGGCAGGCGCTTGGCGAGGGCGGAGGAGGTCCTCGGGCTCGTGGGGCTGACCGAGAGGGCCAAGAGCCGCGTCGGCGATTACAGCCACGGGATGAAGCAGCGCCTCGCCATCGCGCAGGCGCTCCTGAACGAGCCGGAAATACTCTTCCTCGACGAGCCGACGACCGGCCTGGACCCGCAGGGGCAGTACGACACGCGCCAGCTCATAAGGAAGTTGCACTCCGAGGGGCTCACGATATTCGTTTCCAGCCACCTTCTGCACGAGGTCGAGGATATCTGCACCCACGTCGGGATAGTCAAGTCCGGGCGCGTCGTGGCGCAGGACAGCATCGCAAACCTCCAGGGGCAGCTGGCAAAGGCCAAGGGCGTCCTCGTCTCCGTTTCTGTTTGCAGGCCCGGGGAGCTCTGGCCGTTCATCAAGTCCGTGCCTGGCGTGCTCGGAGCAGAGCCGTCGGGGCCGAACGCGTTCGTCGTGCGCCTTGAGAAGAGGGAGGCCATCCCGGAGCTGGCAAAGGCCGTGGCGACGTCCGAGCTAGGCCTGTGGAACTTCAACGAGATGCAGCTTTCTCTGGAGCAGGTGTTCCTCGAGATGACGGGAGGCGCGCGCTGATGCCGCCGACGTTCATCGATTCCATCTGGACCGTCGCACGGAAGGAGCTGATGCTCCACCTCAAGACGAAGCGGCTGCTCGTCATCGGCGGCGTTTTCGCCGCCGTCATAATCATCATCTCCCTGTACGGCGGCTACCTGACTGGACAGACCCAGGACGAACCCACTTACGAGCAGGGGGCGGCGATGGTGATGTACCAGGTCTTCGCGTTCTCGTCGCTGCTGCCCGCCGTGCTGGCCATCGCGCTGACGTACGACGCCATCGTTGGGGAGAAGAACAACCACTCGATGTACCTGCTGGCCTCGAAGCCAGTCCGGCGCGAGGCGATATACCTCGGCAAGTTCCTGGGCGCGTGGCTGGCCATAGCGCTCGTCTACGTCGTCGTCTTCTCGCTCGGCTTCGCTGTCGTAATCGGCATGGCGGGGACTGCGCCGACTGCGGATGGGGTCGCCGACGTCTACGGGGCGATAGGCATCGTGCTGCTCGGAACGGGCGCCTGGATGTCCTTGATACTCCTCTTCTCATCCCTGTTCAAGACCACCGCCTCCACCCTGATAACGTCGGTACTAGCATGGCTGTTCGTTCTCAACCTGCTCGCCCTGTCGGGAGTCATCGTGTACGCAGTCTCGATTTCCTCGCAGGAGATACAGACCAACATAAACGTCGACTACTCCCCCATGAACGGGGACGGCAACCAGACGATCCTGACGATATCTGGCTACGCCATGATAGAAATGAAGGAGACGTGGATATCCCTCGAGGACGGCCTGGGCAATCCGGTCCGCACGGACATTTCCCCAGACAACTACTCGCACAATTTCGTGGTCTCACCGGGCACGTACCACTGGATGGCTCATCAATCCTACGATTCCAGCCCCGCGAGCGCATTCGCCAACGGGACCGTCATTGTCGCAATGGGCGCGTACATGCACTTCGGCCTGACGGCCCTGGACGACGATTACATCATCAACGACGCGAGCTTCGTCTTCGTGGACCCGTCGGGAGTGCCCCTTCCTGGCGCACAATATTCAGTCGCGGGAGAGGGCTCTGCCTCCTACGTCCCTCTAGATGGAGGCGTGTTCAACGAGAAGAACCTCACCGAGGGACCTTTCGTCGCCAGCGTCGTCGCGGGCGGCCAAACGGTATGCTACTCGACTTTCTATTCTTTCGGCGACAGGCTTGGCGGCGACCTGGCGATATTCGCGGCTTTAACTGGGACGGATGACGATGCGCCAGGATACGTGCGGGCGATGTACGCGATAAACCCAGACAACAGCATCGACGCCTACACATACCTGTTCGTGCCAGATTACCAGGGTATCCTCACGATGGGCGAGTCCATCGCCTCGCTCTGCGCCTTCACGGCGTTGTGCCTGGTCATCGGGCTGCTCGTCTTCAGGCGCAAAGGGCTTGCGTGAGCCGCGTTTTCGGAACAACATCCATTTCGGGTCTTGAATATTGAGTGTCAGCGCCGTCAGAGGAAAGCTATAAAACCAGCCACGCCCATTTGCTCGACGCATGGACGAGACCGATTTGAAGCTGCTGAGCCTCCTCCGCAGGCACCCCAGGAAGAGCTACAAAGAGCTTGCCGACGCGCTGAAAATTTCCACCCCGGCCGTCCACAAGCGCGTGCTCCGCGCGAGGGAGTCCGGAGTCCTGGTCGGCCCATATGCCTGCATATCCCCCAGCCGCCTCGGTGCTGTGCCAGTCATGGTCATCGGGCGGTCGGACGCTTCCGGGTTGAAGGAGCTGGCAGCGTCGCTCGGCAAAAGCGACAGGACGAACCTCGTCACCGTGATGGGCGGTAACGTCGTTCTTGTCAGGGGAATCCTGGCCGACATCGAGGAGCTCGACGGGTACTCCGCCTTCGTGGGCCGGGCTGCCAGGATGGCCGAGCCCGAGATATTCATATCTTCTCCGGAAAACGAGCCCGCAGGCAAAGGCGGCGAGGAGAAACTGACAAAACTGGACTTAAGGATAATCCGCGCGTTGCGCGAGGACGGCAGGAAGTCCGTCAAGGACGTCGCCGATGAGGTTGGCGCAACCCCGAAAACCGTGAGGCGGCGCCTGGCTCGCCTGAAAGATACTGGCCTGATGGCGCTGGACCTTTTCGCGGACCAGTCGTCGTCCGGGAACTTCGTGCCCTTGCTGCGCATCGAGCTGAATCGAGGAATTGACAAGAAGGAAGTTGGTCGAGGAATATCGGAAAAATTTTCGCCGGGCATCACGAGGATGATGTACTTCGGCAACCGGCCAAACATCATAATAGCCATCGCCTGGCTCCATTGCATGGCGGACCTGCATGAGTTGGTGGAGGGCATCGGCGCAGAGAATGGGGTAAAATCGGTCGTGCCCAACATCCTCATCGCCTCCATGCAGTTCGACTCGTGGCTCGACAAGATTGTCGACGACCCAAGTCGGGCCGAAGAATTGCTGCGGAAGAAAAATCTAATGTAAAGGTTTTCGGACCTGCGCCTACACCGGGACCCTGGAGTCCGAGCTGGCCGACGGCGGGACGGGCTGGTCCTTCGGGAACACGAAGCCATCCTCAAGGACCGGGTCCTCGGGGACTGGCTCGGCCGGCTCCGTCGGCGGCTTCGGCGGGACTTCCACGCCCCCCCTCGCAACCACCGCAACCATCATTGCGACGAGGATGAGAGAGATTACCACCGTGGCTTTGATTCCAGACCGTTCCGACGTTTTTTGTCCGCTTCCGGGCTTCTTAGATTTCGTCATCTTACTTACCTCTGACCTACCAATCGCCTCGGGAGGTAATCTACCCTCGTTAAAGCGGGATGAGCGATTCGGGTAGTGATTCCGTCGAAAACTACCTTTATGCGAACGCCGCGGTTAATGAATCGGCAATCTGAGAGCGCGCTCGTCGCATCTGGCTTCACCTTCCCTGACCCAGCGCATTCCTCCGTGGCGTTACAAGCCTTCTTATCCCACCTCGCCGATTCCGCCCCGATGCTCGCCATCGTCGTCTCCAACCTGAAAAAGCGCTACGGCAAGGGCGTGCTGGCAGTCGACGGCGTCTCGTTCCACATCGAAGAGGGGGAGGTCTTCGGCCTGCTGGGGCCAAACGGCGCCGGCAAGACCACAATCGTCAAGGTCCTCACCACACTCCTGAGCATGACCGAGGGGAAGGTCTCCGTCCTCGGCCACGAGCGGCCGAAGCGCGATTACGAGATACGGAACTGCATCGGCTATGTCCCGCAGGACGTCTCTTCGGATTCCGCTCTTACTGGCTACGAGAACCTGCTCATCTCCGCCAAGCTCTACGGGCGCTACGGCGCCAAGGCCCGCGAGGTCTCCGAGGACGTTCTGAAGCAGCTCGGGCTGTGGGAGGCTAAGGACCGCATCGTCAAGACGTATTCCGGCGGCATGATACGCAAGCTGGAGATTGGCCAGGCGATGGTCCACGACCCGAAGATTCTATTCCTCGACGAGCCGACGATCGGCCTCGACCCGGTCGCCAGGAAGCAGGTCTGGGGCTCCATCAAGGACCTGCGCGAGAAGACCGGCGCGACCGTCGTGCTCACCACGCATTACATGGAGGAGGCCGACCAGCTCTGCGACCGCATCGCAATCATGAGCATCGGGAAGATAGCCACCGTGGGCACGCCAGCGGCGCTGAAGGCCTCGGTCGGGATGGGCTCCATCGTGCTCGAGGTCCGCGGCAGCGTCCCCGAAATCCCAGGGGCCAGGAAGGAGAACGGCTCGCTCGTGATTCCCGCCACCGAACCTGCGAAGGAGCTCCCGCGGATGGTCCAGCATCTCACCGCCGCTGGGTGCGAGGTGCTGTCGGCGAGGGCGCGCGAGACCACGCTCGAGGACGCCTTCGTCAAGTACGCCGGCACGCGCATCGAGGAGATGGACCAGTGGTCGGCGGTCCGCAAGACCAGGCGGACGGCGGGGAGGCTGGCATGATTAATCTGGTCGCAGAGGTGCGGAACATCCTGGTGATTGTCGAGCTCGAGTGCCGGCGCCTCAGGCACGATTACACGGACATCGCTGTGAGGGCTATCCAGCCCATAGTCTGGCTGCTCGTATTCGGGACTGTCTTCAGCGCCAACCGCGTCATCGACACGGGCGAGTACACCTATCTGCAGTTCGTGGCGCCCGGCATCCTTGCGCAGGCTGTGCTGTTCGTCGCGATATTCTTCGGCATAATGCTCGTCTGGGACCGGGACTCGGGGAACCTGGCGAAGCTGCTGGTGGCGCCCGCATCGCGCTACTCGCTCGTCCTCGGAAAATGCTTCTCCGCGAGCGTTCGTGCCATCGCCCAAGCGGTCGTCGTCATCTCCATCATCGCCGTGCTGGGCATCTTCATCTCGGACATCGCGCTCAAGCAGAATCCGATTTACTTAATTTTGACAATACCGGTGGTCGTATTGATTGCCGCCGTGGCAGCGAGCATCTCAATACTTTTCGCGACTATTTTCCGCACGCGCGAAAGGGTAATGGGTTTCGGCCAGCTTTTGACACTCCCGCTATTTTTCACGAGCAGCGCGCTCTATCCCATCACGATGATGCCCTGGTACCTCCAGTGGCTTGCGAAAATCAACCCGCTGACTTACGGCGTGGACCTTCTCCGCGGGCTGATGGTCACGGGCGATCTGTCGAATGCACCGTGGGACCTGGCCGTGCTGCTGGGGTACCTGCTGGTGCTGACGGCGGCGTGCGCGGCTTTGTTCAAACGCATGATGGAATAGGGTAATACTTTTCTCTTCCCGGGACAATTGCACGCCGATCAAGAGCATGATGTGTTGTTGCCAGACTTAAGCAACAAAGCCCGATTATCTACGAATGAAGGGTGGACTTTGACAGTTACCGTATGTTTTTTATTCGCACAGCGGATATCAGCATCAACAAGGCGATTGCCGGGTGAGGGAAATGATTTTCAAACTGGGAACAGCGTGTGTCGGATTGTTGATAGTGTTGGCCTGCTTCGGGGGGATGACCGTCCTTCCAGATGGCGTTTATGGATACACCATCGTTCCTGCGGGAAATGTCTCGGGAACATGGAACAATGCCGGAAGCCCCTACTACGTCGAGGGCAATCTAGGCGTCTTGGGCGGCCAGAAGCTGGAAATAGACGCTTCTGCAGGACCGGTGGAGGTTAGATTCAACGGGTTCTATGAGCTCGGCGTTGCGGGCAGCTTGTACATTAACGGAACACAGGCCAACCACGTGACGTTCACGTCCAATTATTCGTCTCCCGCCAAAGGCAATTGGCAGAGAATTCACATCGCTGCCACAGGAAACGTTCAAGCCAAATGGACGGACGTTTCATACGCAACGAACGGATTCTACTACACGACTTCGGTCGCTAACCGCCTTGAGAATGCGACCATCGCCCATTGCAGCGCCAGCGGCGTGTATGCGACCGGTTCCATAAACAATCGGATCATCAATTCGCACATCTACGACAACAACGAAGGAGTCCGGCTTCTTTCCGCCAGCACCGGAACTGCACTCATTAATTGCAACATAAGCGACGTCGCGACCCTCTGCGTCTACATCTTATCGAACTCGGGAAACACCGTGATTCGTAACTGCACGATGTATGGGGATATGAGCTGGGCAACCATCAGGATGGAGTCTCACAATAACATTGTCGACCACTGCACCCTGCTGAGTGGCGCTGCTGGTGTCCAGGGCTACAGCTCGAATTGGAACACAATAACGAACAACAACGTGAGTTTTAATAATGATGGAGTGCTGTTCAATACGAACGCTATCCCGAGCCACAACAACACGGTTACGAACAACGTCGGGTACAAGAGCGGCGCCAGCGGAGGTGGCTACGGCGGCGCCGTCACAATTCTTGGGGGGCGAAACAACACCGTCGCCAACAACTCGGCCTTCGCCGGCCACTATGGCGTCAGATTGATGTCCAGCGCCAACAACAACACGATTTATAACAATACCATCTCGGGAGGGAATTACGGAATGGACATCAGCGGACCAGCCGCCAGATTCAATCGCGTTTATAACAACTATATACGGGGAACCGCCTACCACGGAATCATACTGGATAACGGCGACAACAACACCGTGGAGAACAACGTCGTTGCCGGCCACGCGACGAATGGAATACTTGCA
>DAIRED010000064.1:0-9747 GCA_036795795.1 Thermoplasmatota archaeon
CTTGAAGTGGGCGACGCAGGCAGACACGAGCGCCCGCCCCAAGCCGTGCCCCCTCCACTTCTCGCCCACGAACATGAGTACGATCGTACCCACCGTCCTGTATTCCTCATGGACAGTCTCCCGATTATCGATGCTGGTCGAGGCGAAACCGACTGGTTCTCCCGAAGGCGCCACCGCGATGAAGATTGGGTTCTTCCGGTCGGCCAGGTGCTTCTTCATGCCGCGCATGGCCTCGTCCATGTCGCACTCCGGCGGCCATATCGGCAGGTTGCTGTGGAAGACGTCACCGTCGTATTTCATCTTGGCCAGGGATTCGAGGTCAGATAGCCTGGCGCGCCTAACTTTGGCAGAAGATACCATTCTCTTCATGGCATTTCATAATGGGCTTGGGATATATGAAGCTCGCTAAATGTTCATTTGGCACGGGGCTTCCGCACTTCCTCGAACTCGCCCCTGTCGCGGTTCTTGCGCACGTTGTCCCACTCGAAGCACTTGCCGTTCATAGAGATATATACTCCGTGCGGCAGCGTCTGCACGAACGCGATGGCGCTCCCCATGTTGAACAGCCCGTCCGAGGAGCCGAACTTGTAGGGGACCATCGCGCCCGTCAGCACGACCGTCTTGGCGAGCTTCGCCTTGGCCAGGAACTTGGCCGTCTCGACTATCGTGTCGGTTCCATGCGTGATGAGGATGCGGTCCTCCGAGGCCATGCGGCAGTTCTCCAGGATGATTTTTCGGTGCGCCGCGGTCATGTTAAGCGAATCAATCATCATCAACGTCGTCACTTCGACTGGAGCCTTGCAGCGGCCCAGGCCGAGTATCTCGTGTAGGTGCGTGTCCCGGAAAAACAGCTCGCCCTTCAGCTCATTGTACTCCTTGTCGAAGGTTCCGCCGGTGACGAAGATGCGTATGGTCACGATTTCAGCTCACATCAAGTGCTTGCGAATGAATTCCTCGACGTCCGGCAGCCCGCCCTGCATGATGATGTAGCCGTTCGGGGGCTCGCGTTCGGTGATTTCCCCGGCGATTGGCGTGAGCATCAACTTCTTCAGCTCGTCGCGGTCGCGCGTATGGCCGAGAGCCCAGCACATCTTCATGTACGCGACCTCGGGGAGCATGTTCTGGCCCGGGACGATTCCGAGGTCCATCAAGTCGCGCCCGGTGTCGTAGACGAACATCTGGACGTAGCCCCAAAGGGTCTGGACCGTCATGTAGACGGCGATGCCTTCCTCGCACGCCCGTTTTATCGGCTCGTAGAGCGGCTTGTTGACGTGGCCGAGGCCAGTCCCGGCGATGACTATGCCGTGGTAGCCCTTGTCGATGAAGTGCTCGACCATGTCTGGCTGCATGTTCGGATAATAGTAGAGTATTCCGACCTTGGGGTCGAACTTCGTGTCGATGATGACGTCCGTGTCCTTCCGCCGGCGCTTGTAGTCCTGGCGCAGGTGCGTGAATCCCTTCGTCGGCGAGACCGTGGCCAGCGGGATGTCGCCGATGGTGCGGAACGTCGAACGGTACGAGGAGTGCATCTTGCGCACCCTGGTCCCGCGGTGGAGCAGACAGAACTGATCGCTTGTGGGACCGTACAGGCAGACCATCGTCTCCGCGATGTCCGATTCGGCGGCGGTCTTGGTGGCGCAAATCAGGTTGAACGCCGCGTCCGAGGAAGGCCGGTCGGAGGAGCGCTGGCTCCCGACCATGACAATCGGCACGGGGGAGTTCTGGACCATGAACGACATTATCGCTGCAGTGTGGTGCATCGTGTCGGTGCCGTGGCCGATGCAGATGCCGTCGGCCCCGCCCTGGATTTCCTTTCCGATTGCCTCTGCGGTGCCCTTCCACTGCTCGGGGCCCATGTTCTCCGAGAAGACGCCGTACAGCTTGATGGTCTTGAGATTGCAGATGTCCGCCAGCTCCGGCACCGCGCCGTACAGCTCGCCAGGCGAGAACGCGGGTATCACCGCCCCAGTGCGGTAGTCCAGTCGGCTCGCGATTGTGCCGCCGGTCCCCAGGAGCGTCACGTACGCCTTCTTCGGGTCCGTGGGGAACTCGTTCTCGGGAATCTTGTACTTGGCTTCCTTGTAGCCGACGATTTCGATGCTCTGGATGGAATCGACGCCGATGCCGACGTTGTAGCCCGTCTTGAGCTTCAAGACGACGTGCTTGTCGTCCGCGTTCTCGGACCTGGGCAGGATGATTCCCTTGAAGACGCCGCGCGAGGAATGAACGACAACGTCGCTCCATACCTTCGCCCCTTTTTCCTCGAGGAGCTTGCGCGCCTGGCCCTTGTAGCCCTTGAATTCGTCGTCTGCCATCCCGACTCGTATCCTGAAAGGTGTGGATAAACCTTTCCCGTGAGATAAGCGTTATATCCATCCGTCGCATCCACCCCCCGATGCCAGGCGACCTGGACTTTCGCGCCCTGGGTTTCAAATGCGGACTGGAAATTCACCAGCAGCTTCTCACCGAGCGCAAGCTCTTCTGCAGGTGCCGCGCCCAGCTGCGCCGCGACCCGGCGCACGCATCGATTCTCCGCCACATGCGCCCGACCCTCTCGGAGATGGGGACGTACGACGGCACGGCGCTGATGGAGTTCAAGACGAAAAAGAACGTGACTTACCAGCTCTTCGAAGACAGCGTCTGCACCTACGAGATGGACGACACGCCCCCGTTCCCCATCAACCAGCAGGCGCTCGACATCAGCCTTGAGATCGCGCTGATGCTCGGCTGCAGCGTCGTGGACGAGGTCCACGTCAGCAGGAAGCAGTACCTGGACGGCTCGATTCCCACGGGCTTCCAGCGCACTGCAATCATCGGAGTCGAGGGCACCGTGCCGTTCAAGGGGCGCCAGCTCGGAATCATCCAGCTCAGCATCGAGGAGGACGCCTGCCGCGAGATGAGCGACAGGGGCCACGAGATAACGTTCAAGACAGACCGCTTGAGCATCCCTCTTGTCGAGGTTGTAACCAAGGCGGAGATACTTTCACCGGCAGAGGTCCCCGAGGCCGCGCGCCACCTCGGCAGGTTCATGCGCGCCACCGGCAAGGTCCGCCGCGGGATGGGCGCGACGCGCCAGGACGTGAACGTGAGCATCGAGGGCGGCACCCGCGTCGAGATAAAGGGGGTGCCCAAGCTCCAATGGATGGAAGCGCTCACGCGCAACGAGGCCATCCGGCAGAAGGCGCTGCTGGAGATACGCGACATCCTGCGCTCAAGGGGCGTCACCGAGGGGACGATGCAGACCTCTGCCAAGGACTTGACTCACCTTTTCAAGAGGACGAAGTGCGAGCCCATCGCGAAGGCGCTGGCAGGCGGCGGAATCGTCAAGGGCATCAAGCTCTGCGGGTTCGGCGGCCTTCTCGCCAGGGAGGTCATGCCCGGCCTGACCTTCAAGCACGAGTTCTCCGGCCGCGTCAAGGTCATCGCCTGCCTGGACGAGCCGCTTAACATCATACACATCGACGAGCTTCCGGCCCACGGCCTCACGCTGAAGGACAAGGCATCGGTCGAGAAGGAGATGGACGACAGGCACTTCGACGTGACCGTGCTCGCCTGGGGGCCGGCGGGGGACGTGGACACGGCGATGAAGGAGATACGCATCAGGGCGCTGGATGCCCTCAACGGCGTGCCGTCGGAGACGCGCCAGCCGTTCCCGGACGGGACGACCGGGTTCGAGAGGACACTGCCTGGCCCGGACAGGATGTACCCGGACACGGACTCCCCGCCGACCGAGATAACGCAGGAGCGAATCGCCAGCATCAGGAAGGGGATTGTCGAGGCTCCCTGGACAAGGTCGGAGAGATACTCGCGCCTCGGCGTCCCGAAGCGCGTGGCCGAGGACTTGGCCATCTCGCCGAGGGCGGTCCTTTTCGACAGGCTCGTCGATGACGGCGTTCCGCCGAAGTTCGCGGCCGTGTTCCTCGTCGAGGGTCTCCGCGGGATGCGCAGGCGCGGCGCTGATGCGGATTCCATCGCAGACCAGCAAATCCAAGATTGTTTCAAGTTCGTCCGCGAAAATGGGATGAGCCTCTCGACCGTAGGCCGAATCGTGGCCGGGATGGTTGGAGGCGCATCGGTCGCAGAAGCCGCAAGAACGGCGGGGCTCGCACCGGCCTCGGATGCCGAGGTCGCGGAAGCCGTCAAGGCTGCATCTGGCGAGGGCGACGGGCAGCTCTGGATGGCGATGGCAGCCCTGAAGGGCCGCGCCTCCTCTGAACGTGCAAAATCGTATTTGTAGCGGAGTTCAATATTTATAATCGCGAAGAATTAAGGGATTGCCTTGTTAAAAGAAGCTGAGCACGGAAAGAACGTCACGGACGACATGGCCGCGATGCTCGAGCGCGAGGTTGGCTTCATGGGCCCGCTGATTTTTCGGAAACAGCTGAAGGAATTGAAGCTGGATTCCGGTAAAATGAGCCCCGTCGAGCTTAAAGCCGTGGCGGCCAAGGTCGCGAAGGCCATCGCCCCCATGGTTGGGGAGGCCAGGGCGTCCGCCATCCAGCGCGGGATGCTGGAGTACTCGAAGGCGCTTGACACGCTCGCCGCCCCCGAACGGGAGAGGGCTCCCGCGAGAGAGGAGATAGAGGCCGAGCTCACCGTGGCGGACAGCAAGCTGGCCATCGGAGAGCTCGACGAAGCTTTGAAGGCAGCCCGGCGAGCCATGTCGGCGACTGAATCGTCGAAGGACGGCCTCATGGAGAAGGTCGGGCCAAGGGTCATCCGGACGCTCGCCAAGGTGCTCTCGGGCAAGAAGGCCTGGCGGGACGAAGCCGCCGACAGGTACCGCGAGGCGTTGAAGCTGGCCAAGTCCGTCGGCGACAGGTACGAGGAGGCGCTGGCGCACAACGGCCTCGGGCTGCTGGCGTGGAGGGTGGCCGCCCACAAGGCAGCGCTGCAGCACCACAAGGCCGCTTTGAAGGCCATCGAGGGGTTACCAATCGTCTCGAAGGTCGATAGGGCGCGGGTGAACGGCGCGAAGATGAGGATTCACATGGGCCTCGGCAACGTCTGCCTGGACCTCATCGACATGAGCGCGGCCATCGAGCACGACCAGAAGGCCATCGACATCGGAAAGTCCATGGAGAGCTGGGTGGACGTCGGGCTGATATACAACAACATGGCCAGGGTCTACGAGGAGATGCGAGATTACACCAGCGCAGTGGACAATTACGAGCGCGGGATCGAGTACCTCCGGAGGGGCAAGGGAGCAAAGATGGAAGGCTGGACGATGACGAACCTCGCCAGCACCCTCGTCGAGATGGGGCGCGCGAAGGAGGCGAAGCCGTACCTGGAGAAGGCGGAGAGGCTCCTGGCAGAGTTCGCCGACCCGATTGCGCATTCGAAGCTGAACTGCATGTGGGGCAAGTACCACCGGGCCAGGAGGGAGTGGAGCCCGAGCATCGAGCGATTCAAGAAGAGCGTGGCAGTCATCGAGAACGAGAATTCCCCCGACTACCTGGCTACCGCGCAGGAGGAGTTCGGCATCCTCTACGCCGAGAAGGGGGACGCAGCCCCGGCCAGGGAGCTGCTGACCGCCGCGCTCGAATGGCAGAGGAAGAAGGGGGACACAAACCGCGCCGGGGCCATCGAGAAGCAGCTCGCGAAGCTCAAGGATTGATAAATCCAGGGGTCGTATTTATTAACCCCTTGACGATGGCCATTCCGATGGAATACGTGCGCTACGCGGAGTGGATATTCTGGTCGTTCGTGGCCGTCATCGTTGGGCTGACGACCGCGACGATACTCCTCGACAGGGGTTACCTGTGGCCGTAGGTGCACTTCGGCCACGCATACTTCTACGCCGGAATGGCGCTGATGGCCGCCGGTTGGACGGTCAGGCAGGTCGCAATAAGGACCCTCGGCAGATCGTTCTCGAACGTCCTGAAGGTGAGTGGCGGTCAGAAGATAGTGCGCACTGGCATGTGCGCCTCCGTGCGGCACCCAGCCTACACCGGCACGCTGGTGATGGTCGCAGGGATACCGCTCGCCTTCTCCAGCCCCGTCGGCCTCATCCCAGTCTCGTTCTCCATACTGGCTGTGCTTTACAGGATATCGGTCGAGGAGAGGATGCTGACCGATAAGTTCGGTGACGAGTACGCCGAATACAAGAGAGCCACCAAGATGCTCGTGCCCAGGCTATTGTGATACTCACCAGAGATGGATGTCGTTCAACCTTCAGTCGCGCTTGAAGTGCGGCATCCGCTCCGGTATCTCGAGGGAGAGCTCCACGAGGCCGGCAACCTTCCCGCCGCGGTACCAAGGCGCCTGGTAGATTAGCTTCCTGACGCCGCCCTTCTCAATCGTGTATGCGTTAGTCCCGCCACCGGCCAACAGCGCATCGAGCTTCGCCCGCGCGGCCGGCGGGTGGCACGCTCGGACGTCCTTCCCGACGAGCCCCGGACCGCCGTCCTTTTCGAACGTCCGCGCCGACTTCGCGTTCATCTCCAGTATCGTCCCGTCCTCCGCGCACACCGTTATCGCGGCGGGGTATTCCTCCACCCACTCGTGCTGGCGGCAATCTTTGGCATCCATCTCATCACCTTGACGACAAGCGGAAAGGTGACCCGGAAGAAAAAGGAATCGGGCGGGTTACACCCTTCCCACGCCCAGCCGGATACGGACTAGCTGGATAAGTGAAATCTGTTATCGCCAGTCCTCCCCGTCTTGGCCCATCTCCGTCATAGAACGGTCGAGCGAGCAGGGAGCCCCGATTCTTTTGGGATAACATACACATCCTCGCGAAATGGTCGAACCGAACTGGTGAGGGCGAGGTTTCTTTGCTCCAAATGCTTTCTTTGGTGAGCCCGAGCCAGAGAGGCGAGACTCAAAGAAAGCGTTTCAGCGGAGCGAGACTAGAAAAAGGGGTATGGGCCCAGCCGGATTTGAACCGACGACCATCTGGTTATGAGCCAGACGCTCCACCGGACTAAGCTACGGGCCCTCTACATCAATGGGTTTAACTCTCGGGTCCTGCGCTTTGTCCTTTCCGCAGTCGTATCTGCTGGCTTTGCGTTTTCCTGCGGACCGGACTAAGCTACGGGCCCTCTACATCAATGGGTTTAACTCTCGGGCCCGGCTTAGTCCTTTCCTCGACGAGGCATCCAGATTGTATTTCTCGTCTCGGAACCGGACTAAGCTACGGGCCAGATTTTAACGCCTTGCTTCGTAATCGGGGAACTGGTATTTAACCCTGGGGGTTTGGTGTGCGGCATGGTGTTCACCAGATGATGTACTTATATGTCGCACGACAAGCAGTCACCGGGCAGAGTAATGGAGATGCGGCGCCCAGAGGTGAAAAATGGACCAAAAGAAAAGGAGGGGCTACGAGTATGAGCTCCATATCGCGCGCCTCGACCCCGCGGAGAGGGCCATCAGGGTCAGCTCCATAGACCTCACCAAGACGGCGGCCTTCGTCATCGGAGGCGGATTTGGGTTCTGCGGCCTCGGAATTTGCTCGATACAGGCGAGGAAAAGGTCTGGAGGCGAGGCTGGCCCCGCCACGATGGCCCACGTCTGATGGTATTTAAACATTTTACAAACTCTTTTTAACATTTTCGGATTGAAATATCCTCGGAAAAATTAAATAGCCTACTGTACATATGTGTACCTAATGGGGATGAAGTTCACAGACAACGAGCGCGCGACGCTTTATGGCCTGGTGCGGTATCCGACACTGAATGACCGCGAGCTAGCCGACCGTGTGGACGGAAAGCTGTCCACCGTCACCGCCATAAGGAGGCGGCTCTTCGACAGCGGAATATTGACGGACGTCACCATTCCGATGATGGACCGGCTCGGAGCCGAGATTCTCGTCGTCGGCTATGGGCCTCTGAATCCTTCTGACAAGAAGGCTCACGAGGATATGGCCAAGCGAGTCTACGAGACAAACAGCGGCACGTTCCTGATGGGAGACGCGATGGATTACGGATTTTTCGTTGGCTGCGCGAGCAACTACACGGACGTAAAAAGCGACCTGGATGGTCTCAACCAGTTCTTGAGCCATGCCGGCCTAGGGAACGAGCCCTGGAGCTACGCCCTCTTCCCTTTCGCGGTTTCCAAGATACTGAACTGTTTCGATTTCTCGGCATCCCTGAGCGACCTACTTAGCCTCGAATCGAAGCCCGAGAAGGTGTCCATGGAGTTCCGGAGGCCCGCGCTGGCCGAGCTGTCCCAGAAAGAGAAGTCTGTCCTGTGCGGACTGGTGACGAACCCCGGAATGACGGATTTCGACCTCGCGACCAAAGTCGATGTCTCGCGTCAGGCGATAGCCGACATGAGGAGGAGGTTCACGGAGGAGGGGCTGATAAAGAACCTGAGGGTGCCGAACCTCCAGAAGATAGGATGCGAGCTGGTCTCGCTGACGCACTGCCAGTTCAACCCACGTAGCCAATTTTCGGATAGGCGCGACGGCATAAGGCTCATGCTCGAGCAATCCCCGCACCTGTTCGCAGTCTCGGGCAACTTCGAGAACATCATGATGCACTCCCACCAGAGCTACTCGCACCTGGACGACGTGAAAAAACGCCTGCTCTCGTATTACAAGATGCACGATTTCATAAGGGGGGAGCCGAAGGTCTCGATATTCCTGACCGCCAACCTGACGTTCCCGGTGTGGTTCAAGTTCGATAAGATACTGGAAAGGGCACTAGGCACTAGCTGAGGACGACGTCCACTTCCTTCTCCAGGTTGTTCAGTTCGTTGCTGGACATCGTGTCGGGATTGACCGGCATGACGAGTATCGACCGGTTTATCGCCACCTGGTCGCGCAAGGATTGTATCAGCCGCAGCACGGTGATGAAGCTATTGTTGGTGATGAGGTATTCCAACCCGTCCAAGAGGATTATCCCCCCCTGCTTGGTGAGGAACTGTTCCAGCGACAGGCTGAGCTTCTCCAGATCCTTGGGCCGCACCGAGTCTTTCGTCCCGACGTTGGACAGCCAGAGCACAGGCGAGTCCCCCAGGCCGTACATCTCCCGGACCTTGTCGGGGTAGTTCCTCGTGACGCAGAAGCCCTTGCGCCCGGACTCGATGTAGCGCTTCATCAGCCTGTACGCCCGCTGGGACCGCTCCTCCCTCACCAGGTATGTGAAGCCGTCCTTCAGCTCCATGTCGCGGTCGGCGGTGGCCTGCTCCTGGGAACGGATGGATGCCTGGGTCTGCGCCGGTACGGAAGCCAGCGTCGGTCGCTCACCATCCCTGGCATGCTCTGGAATCGCGGTCTGAGATGTCTGGACGAGTTTGGTCTCCGAGGATGACGTGACCTTCACGTCGACTGGAGCAGGGGTATCCGATTCCTGCGCCGCCTTCGGCTGGTTGACTGTGACCTGGACCTGCACCTGAGGAGTGGCTTCGGGCCGCGCGATTTCCTCGGGCTCTGGCGTCCTCTCAAGCGGCTTGGCCTCGATTATCATGTTGGACTTGGGAGACAGCGAGTCGAGCGCTTCGCGCGCTCGTACGTGCCCCGGGTCCCGGTCCAATGCGGAACGGAGAAGCTGCCTGGCCTCGTCCGCATCTCCGCCCTCCAAGACGGACATCGCCTTCGAGTAAAGGAGGTTCGGGTCCTCGGGCGTCTCGATGAGCCTCTTGTCCAGCGCCTCCGCGGTCTTCATCTTCTTCTCTATCATCTTGGTCTCGTGCTCGCCGCCGTCCCACTCGAACGGGGTGCCGCAGCGCGGGCATTTCTTGGCGTCGATGGGCACGATGGCGTTGCAGAGCGAACACATCTGGGTCTCGGCCTTTGTCTTCTTC
>DAIRED010000065.1:0-9704 GCA_036795795.1 Thermoplasmatota archaeon
CCTCATCCGCGAGCCCTCAGGGGTTCCTGATACCCTTCTCGAACCTGAAGACGTTCCCCTTGGCCAGGACCTTCTCCGTGAACTTGACTATGCGCTCGGAGCTGTCCCCTTCCCCGTACGGGGATTTTACCTTCAGCATCCCATCGCGGAACTTCTTGTCGTCCAGCACCTTGCGCAGGCCGGCGACGACCTCCCTCTTCTTCAGCCCGACGAGGATGTTGCTCCCTGCTTCGACGGTTTCGGGGCGATCCGTCACGTACCTGGCGGTGCAGCAGGGCACGTGCAGCGCCGCCGCCTCCTCCTGCATCGAGCCCGAATCGGTGAGAATCGCCTGGCACTTGTTGACCAGCGAGATGGTCTCCACGTACGACGCCAGCGAGTCGCGCAGGATGATGTTGGGTGCTTTCTTGAGCATTTGCATCATCCCGTAATTCTCCAGAGCCTTCCTCGTGCCCGGGCGCATGGAGACGAAGAAGTTGACGTCGTCCATCTCCGTTATCGCCTCGAACGGTCCGCGGAAGCGCTTCTCGTCCATCGTCGTCTCGCGCCTGTGGATGGACATGTACACGAACTTTCCCTTGAGGCCGTATTTCTTCGCGACATCCGGGCGCTTCTTCGCAGCCCACTTGGCTATGTCGACGACGGTGTTGCCGACGATGGATATGCGCTCCTCGGGATATCCCTCGTTTCGGAGGTAGCCAGCGTTCTTTTCCGTGGGGGCAAAGAAGATGTCCGAGGCCGCGTCGGTGACGCGCGTGTTTAGCTGCTCTGGGAACGGCTCCTTAGACATCGTCCTCAAACCTGCTTCAACGTGGCCCACTGGCACGACGCTCATCGTCGAAGCCAGCGAGACAGCGAGCGAGGTCGACGTGTCCCCGTGCGTGTAGACAACATCCGGCTTGACTTCCTTCAGCACCTTTTCGGTGCGGGATATAATCAGCGACACAAGCTGCGGGAGCGATTTCGAGTCCTCGCCGCACTTCAGGTCGTGGTCCGGGTGCCTCAGTTCCAAATCGTCGAAGAGCTCCTCGTACATGTTGGGGCTGAAGTGCTGCCCCGTGTACAGGATGACCGCCTCGTGCCCGCGCTTCTCCAGCGCCTTCACCAGCGGCGCCATCTTTATCGTGCAGGGCTTCGTCCCGAAGGCTACGACGGCTCTCATGGCCGATGTATCTGAGGTTGGATATTTATAACTGTTTGACTCGTGTATATATCGGGTGGCAGCCAATTTACCTTACGGCCGCCGCGCCGCCCGCTCAAGCCGGCGGCGCTGGTCCTTTGGCGCCGCCCCTGCTGGACAAATGGAACCCGGATGCCAGGATTATCCCGATGAACACAATCGGAGCCCCGAACATCGTCCACTCCGCCGGAGCTTCATGCAGTATCATCCAGGCCATGATGCTGGACAGGATGGGCTCGCCGAGAAGGCTAGTCGAGACGACGAACGCCGAAACGCGCCCGAGAGCGTAGTTGTACATCGTGTGGCCGAGGACACCGGCGACCGCAGCCATGACGACGAAGATGAGCCAGTCGTTCGACGACGCTGGAACGAGCCCCGATTCCGCGAATGCGAATGGCATCAGGAAAAGCGTCGCGAAGCCGTAGACGACGAGGCAGTACGCGCCCGTCCGGAGCTTCTTGCGCTGCGAGCGCCCGCCGACTATGTATGTGCCCGCGGCGATGGCGCCGCCAAGCGCCAGGATGTTGCCCATCACCCCCGCACCAGAGATGTCTCCAGCGAACATTATCGCCACTCCGACGAAGGCGACGACGGCGCCTACTAATGCGCTTTTCCCAGGGTGCTCTCCCAAGAACGCGAATGAGATGGCCGCGACGAATATCGGATGGGTCGTCACGAGCACGGTGCTGTTGGCCACGGAGGTCATCCCGAGCGAAGCCACCCAGAGTGCGAAGTGGACGGCCAGAACGAGCCCGATTGCGGCCAGCACCCCCCATTCCTTGGGGCTCAGCCCGGACAGGCAATCGCGGTCCTTCACCAATGCCCACGGCGCAACCATCGCGGTCGTGAAAAGCAACCTGTAGAACGCCACCGTCATCGGCCCAGAATCGCAAAGCCGAATCATCACCGCTGCGGTGGAGACCGAAAGGATTGCCACTATCACCGCTGCCTTGGAGACGTCGTCCTCGTCCCATTTCGTCTTGACTGGACCATCACCCATCGGCCACCGTCGCCTAGCGCTGGTTGGGCAGGTAAGGTATCAGCTGCTCCGCGAACGCCGGCAGGTGCCTGGTCTGCATAAGTATCTTGCCGGGTCCCTGGAAGTCGGTGACGAGGCCCTCGCCGCTGAGTACGGTCGATTTCCAGTTGCCTATCCTGCGCACGCTGAACTGCATCGTGTCGGGGAATGCGACGATGTGGCCCGTGTCGACCGAGAGCACCTCTCCGGGCCTCAGGTCCCGCTCGATTATCGCTCCGAAGGAGGCGACCCAGACCGTTCCCGGTCCAGTGGCGTGCAGCATCACGAAATCCCTGTCGGTGAGGAACCCCTTCAACCCCTGCCACTTCGTGTCGAGATTGACCGACGGGTCGGAGGCCAGGAATGCCCCGCTCTGCAGTATCATCCCCTGGACCAGCTCGATGGGCTTTATGTCGCCCATCACGGGTCCGACGAGCGCCAGGTCTCCCGGCCCACGCGCTGCCGTGTAGGTGTTCACGAAGAACGATTCTCCGCCGAAAGCGGAGGTCGCCAATCCCTTCAGGATGCCGCCCTTGCGCCCGTGGGTGTCGATGTCCAGCGTATTGTGCATGAACATCATCGCGCCCGCTTCCGTCGTGACGCTTTGCCCGTGTTTCATGTGGAAGACGATGACCGAGAACGATGGCGCCTGCGAAATCTCGTTCTCGAGCCGAGCCTGAGGTTGGTAAACCTGATGGTGCTGCTGCGCCGGGTACTGGCCGGGTTGCTGGGCGTACTGGGGCTGCGGTGCCTGCGGGCTTGCTGGCGGAGACTGGTATCCCCCCTGCGGTGCGTACGGTTGCGGAGCCGGCTGGGCGGCGTAACCCTGCGCGGGCTGCTGGGGGCGGGGTTGAGCCGGCGGCTGCTGATACGGCGCGCCCGTGGCGGCCTGCTGCTGTTGATATTGCCCTGCCGGAGGCTGTTGGTATCCGCCCTGATGTTGGGGCTGCTGGTACTGACCTTGCTGTACGGGGACCGGCTGCGCCTGATGTTGGCCGGGGTGCTGAGCGGGTTGCTGGTACGGCGGCTGAGGCTGCTGGCCGTGCTGCGGTCCGTACTGGTTCGGCGGTTGTTGGCCGTGCTGCGGCACCGCAGGCTGCTGGTACTGCTGGCACCTCGGGCAGTACCACTGCGAGTACTGCTGGACGAAATTCATCTGGCTTCCGCACTTCGGGCAAGAGCTCATGGTCGCACCGCCCGCGCAATCCCCCAATGCGGATAATAACCTTTCTGAGACGCAACCGGTACGGAGCCAGGCGGGGCGTTACTTCTTCCTGGCGGCGCGCTGGCGCACAGCCTCGTAGATGAGTATTGCGGCGCTGACCGATGCATTGAGCGAAGGCGTCTTGCCGCGCATCGGAATCCTGGCGACCTCGTCACAAAGATCCTTGGTAAGCCGTCCGAGGCCGTGGTCCTCGCCTCCGACGACGATGGCCGTCGGGCCAGAGAAGTCGCACGCGTGGTATGACTTTTTCCCATCCATGTCGGCCGCGACTATCCAGATATCCTCTCTCCTCAGCTGGCTCAGGGCTCCCGGTATGCTGCTGACGCGCGCCACTGGCAGGAGGGCGGCGGCCCCCGCGGAGGCTCGCATCGCCCCGAATCCCAACGGGGCGGAGCCGTGGTCGGGCACCACGACGCCGTGGGCGCCGGCACACTCGGCGGTCCTGATTATTGCGCCGAGGTTCTGCGGGTCCTCGATGCAGTCGAGCAAAATCAAAAGGGCGGGCTCCGACCTCTCCGCTGCGATATCCAGCAGATCGCGCAGCGTGACGTACGGCGGCATGGGGGACTCGGCGTCCGCCCTGGATTGACCGTTACGGCGAACCTTCGAGCTTCGCAATTCTCTCAAGCCCCTCCGGCGTTATTTCCAGCATGAGCCTAGAACCGTGCCCGCGTATGCCCAGCGAGCGGCAACCGACGTACTTGCGCTTCAGCAGCGACTCGGCTTCCAGCCCAGTAATAATCTTCTTGAAATAGACCCCTGAGCCGGACTTCATCCCCGCCGCCTCGACTATCTTGCCGTACATCCTCTCTACATCCTGCGCGAGGGCGTGGCGGCTACTTCCCGCGAGCTCCTTCAGAGCACTCAGCACAGCTTTGGAGTGGATGCCGGAATCGGATTTTCTGGCGCGCTTCGGAGTGCCGGAGCTCGGCTTGGGCGCGTTGGTGCCGCTTAGGCGGTCTATCTTCTCGTGGAGCGATTCGAGCGCGCGCAGTATCGCGGTTACGTCCTCCTCCAGCTTCTTTATCGCCGATGCCGCGTCCCCGTCGGAGGCGTCTCGTTGCCGTTCCACCTTCTTGAGCGACGGCACGTCGAGCCTTTCCCCGATCTTCATCTCCCCGGCGTCTATCCGCGTCAAGATGGTGAGGCCGAAATCTGTTAGCTTGTAGAGCGATATCTCCACGGGCTGTCCCTCCCGGTGGCTCGTGTGGGAGCCGCGCTCGAGGAGCCCGAACTTAGTAAGGGCGGCGAGAGTGGCATTGATGGAATTGTATCCCTTGCCAGTCTCCTTGCGGACGTAGCCGGGTGTGAAGGTGCCGCCGTGTATCCCGCCGGATAGCTGGGACTTGGCCATCTTCAATACATCGTGTTCGAAGGGCGTGCAGGAAGTCATGGTCTCTCCATCGAGGGGCTGGCCTATTTTTTCTTTGCTCAATGACATTTTAATACCAACAAATAAAGAGGCCACACCGTATTTAAATCTTGCCCCCTCATTTTCGATAGTGACCAATCAGATAATCAGACTGCAAACGTTTTATATCGAATTGCGGATTGACCAGGTGTAACATGGCGGAACGAGGCGCTATCCTGAAGGTCGCGGAGGCGGCACAGTCCGACGTCAGCCTTGGCAGGGCTCGCATAGACACGTCCACGAGGATGAAGCTCGGGGCGGAGGTCGGGGACATCGTCGAGATAATCGGCAAGAAGTCCACCGTCGCCAAGATTTTCAGGACGCTCTCGGAGGACGAGGGGAAGGAGATCGTCCGCATCGACGGCCTGGTCCGGCGCAACGCCGGTGTCTCGATTGGGGACAAGGTCGACGTTCGCAAGGTCGAGGTGGCCAACGCGTCGAAGGTCTCGATGGCGCCGCTGCTCCCGGCCCACAAGCGCGTCACGTTCGGTGAGGGCATCGAGGCATTCGTGAAGCGCGGCCTGAGCAAGCGCCCGCTGACCAAGGGCGACACGGTCGTAGTGCCAGGCATCGCCCTGATGGGTGGTGCCTTGCCGTTCGTCGTCGTCAACACTTCGCCCAAGGGCGCGGTCCAGATAATCGACTCGACCGAGGTCCAGGTGCGCGAGGAGCCAGTCGAGGAAGGGGAGACCGTCGCGCAAAGCATCACGTACGAGGACATAGGCGGTCTCAAAGACGAGTTGCAGCGCGTGCGCGAGATGATAGAGCTCCCGCTGAAGCACCCGGAGCTGTTCCAGCGTCTGGGCATCGACCCGCCTAAGGGGGTCCTGCTCTATGGCCCGCCTGGGACTGGAAAAACGCTCATAGCCAAGGCGGTAGCGAGCGAGGCGGGGGCCAGCTTCTATTCCATCCAGGGTCCGGAGATAATGTCCAAATATTACGGGGACACGGAGAAAGCCCTGCGCGACAAGTTCACGGAGGCGGAGCAGAGCGCCCCATCCATCATCTTCATTGACGAACTCGATTCGATAGCTCCGAAGCGCGACGAGGTCCAGGGGGAGGTCGAGCGCCGCCTCGTGGCCCAGATGCTCACCCTGATGGACGGCCTCTCAGCGAGGGGAAGCGTCATCGTCATCGGCGCGACGAACCGCGAGGATTCCATCGACCCGGCGCTAAGGCGCCCGGGGCGCTTCGACAGGGAGATTGAAATCGGCGTGCCCGACCGCGAAGGGCGCAAGGAAGTGATGCAGATTCATACGCGTGGCATGCCCATCGAAGGCACCGAGGATGAGCGCTCGAAGCTCCTCGAGGAGCTGGCCGAAATCACGTTCGGCTTCGTCGGGGCCGACCTGGCGGCGCTGGCGCGCGAGGCGGCGATGCGGGCTCTGAGGCGCTACCTGCCCGAGATGGACCTGGACAAACCCATCGCGACCGAGATTCTCGCCAAGATGATTGTGAAGCGCGAGGACTTCCGCGAGGCCCTGAAGGACGTCGAGCCGAGCGCGATGCGAGAGGTGCTGGTCGAAATTCCTAAGGTAACTTGGGAGGACGTCGGCGGCCTCGACGACGCCAAGCTGACGCTTCGTGAAGCGATAGAGATGCCTTTGAAGAACCCAGCTGCCTTCACACGGATGGGGATAACTCCCCCGCGGGGGATTTTGCTATACGGCCCCCCAGGCACTGGCAAGACCCTCCTGGCGAAAGCCGTTGCGAACGAGTCGCAGGCCAACTTCATATCCATCAAGGGCCCGGAGGTCATGTCCAAGTGGGTCGGGGAGAGCGAGAAGGCCGTGCGCCTGATATTCAAGAAGGCCAAGCAGGTCGCCCCGTCGATAGTCTTCCTGGACGAAATCGACGCAATCGCGCCGATGCGCGGCTCCGGCGGCGATTCGGGGGCGACCGAGCGCGTCGTCAACCAGATACTGACGTCGGTCGACGGCCTGGAGTCGATGGAGGGCGTCGTCGTGCTGGCGGCGACGAACCGGCCCGATATACTGGATTCCGCGCTGCTTCGACCAGGACGATTCGACAGGATGGTGCTGATATCGGTCCCCGACAAGGAGACTCGCCTTCAGATTTTCAAGGTCCACACGAAGAAGATGCCGCTGAAGGGCGTGGACATCAACAGGCTCGCCGACGCCACGAAGAACTACGTCGGCGCGGACATCGAGGGGCTTTGCCGCGAGGCGGCGATGCAGGCCCTGCGCAAGGATCCGGCGGCCAAGGAAGTGACGATGGCTCATTTCGAGGCGGCTATGAGGGTCGTGCGGCCCTCGGTCACCGAGGAAATAATCAAATACTACGATGGGATTAAGGAGAAAATAGAAAGCGGGATAACCAAGGGCAAGCGGGAATCGTACGGTTATTACGCCTAGAGGTGAATGCGATGAAGAAGTTTGCAGCCGAGCTCCGGGGAAAGACGGTCATGAGCAACGACGGCCAGATTCTTGGCATGATAGACAACTTCGTCGTGGACACGGTCTCCGGCGACCTTCACCACGTTCTCGTGGTCCCGGCCGAGGACGTCGAGACCAGGCTTTTCAGAACCGACGCCAACGGGCGCCTCGTCCTGCCCTTCAGCGAGATGAAGGCGGTGCGCGACGTCGTCGTCATGAACATAAAGCAGGGCGGAAGGGCGTAAAATAGCTTTGTTATCCCCGATGATGACCCTCAGACAAGAGATATCTCGAATGTGTTAGTATAGTTTTTAAGCATTATTCCAGATTCATTTTATTCGTTTCCTTCGGATGCTTTGAGTTAGGGTCGGCAGGAGCATGGCCAACACCATGACACCGAGTGCCGCGACCAACGTGGGGACGTCACCGATTGGTGCGGCCTGGACCGTGAGGTTCCAGCCAGTCATAGTATCCGGTAGAGGCATGCCGTTGACGCTGAGCATTGCGCTGATGTTGTGGTTCCCCGTTTCTGCAGTCCAGGCATGGCAGACGCTCGACGAGGAATTTCCGTCGATTGCGATACCAGTATTGTTCCATATTTCGAGATAATCCAGGTAAATCGTCAAAGTGATGTTGCTCGCGGGAATCGATCCGTTGTTGAAGATGGTAGCGGTTGTTGTCACGTTATCCCCTTCGACGATTTCGCCACCCGTGATAGTAATGTTGGTGATTGCCAGGTCCAGGGGTTGCGTTTGTGGTTCTACTTGTTGTGCGTGCGTTGCTTGTTGGGCGCTCATGGTAACTAATAATAGCGCTCCGAGAACGATTGCCGCCGCCGAGTGATATCTAGCCATCTTCATCCCTCCATTTCCTTTCTGTTTGCCAGTACTATACCGATGTATAAGAGTGCTATCGCATAGGCTGCCATCACTGCCACTCCGATGTAGAAGTCCGGCGAGAAACTCGTCACGTTGAATTCACTTCCTGGGCCGAACCCACTCCCCCCACTGATTCCGAGGGCATCGGTTATCAAGCTGCCGTTATAGGTCAGGATGAACCATGGGTCCACATCCGCCATCATCGTCACCTGGGACACAATGGGAAGGATCATCATCAGGACGAAGAATCCAGCTAGTGTAGATGTTATCGTGCGCTTCAGGAGGCAGCTGAATAAATAGCAGAAGCTGACGGCGCTGCACGCGTATAGCAAGCTGAGAAGGAACGATTTCAGGAAACCGGTCGATATCTCGTCGAACCCGTAAATTTGCCCAATTTCTAGTGCGGTGACGAGATAGTAGCAAGCGACAGCTAGCCAGGTCGCCAAGATAGCGGCGATGTACTTGCCAGCGAAGATGGAGATGCGCCTCTGTGGCGTGGAAAACAGCGAGAGGCCGGTCCTCTTCTCGAATTCGGTGACCACCGAATCTCCCGCGAACATCGCTGCCGATAACACAATGAGGAGGCTGATGAATGCTAGATTGCCGGATGCGAACTCGTTCGCAGTTCTCGCATAGTCCTGATTGAAGAGTGGGGGGATGGCATAAAATAGTATGGGCAAGAGTATCGCCAGGGCGACCACAAGCGCTAACCGTCTGCGGCTCACGTGTTTTTTTAATTCGAAACGAGCGTTAATATACACGTGAAATAAATCGCTAACCGTGTCCTCCTTTGTAGACATCATTCAGCTCACCCCTCTCTCGTCGCTCATCACGGAAACATAGAAGTCCTCGAGGCTCACCACTTCAGGCGTATAGGAAATGATGCGGTATCCAGATTTCATGAGTTCCGAGAGGATTTGATAGCTTGTAACTGGCGTGCCATCATACAATATCTGGATTGAGCCGTTTTTTACATGGACGCCTTTCACTTCTCCGATGCCTTCTATTTTCTTCGCCTCTGTTTCTGACAACGGATATGCAAACTTAACGTTGATGCTCGTCCCGCTTGCCTTACTCCGTATATTGTGGATCGTGTCGTGAGCGACCACCCTGGCCTTGTCGAGGAATATGACACTGTCGCACGTATCGCTTACCTCCTGCAGAAGGTGTGAGCTCAGGAAGATGGTCATGCCGTCTTTCTGGAACTCCTTCAACAACTCGCGCACTTCCTTCATCCCTTTTGGGTCCAGCCCTATCACGGGCTCGTCGAGTATCAGTATTTCCGGCTCGTGGAGGATGGCCTTGGCGATTGCCAGCCGCCTCTGCATCCCGGTACTGAATGTGCCTATCTTCGTCCGATCCTTGTCGGCCAGCCTTACTGATTTTAACGACTCTCGTATCCGCTCGTCTATTTTACTACGCCTCATGCCGTATATCCTGCCGAAATACGTCAGAATCTCGCGCGGCGTCAGGTAGTCGTATATCCCCGGGATCTCAATCAGAGCGCCGACAGATTTCAGGGCTTCCTTGGGATTCTCATTGACATCCAGACCGTTGATAAATGCATGACCTGATGTCGGGTCAAGCAGGTTCGTT
>DAIRED010000066.1:0-9669 GCA_036795795.1 Thermoplasmatota archaeon
CTCCCCGTACCTTCTTCGGAGGCGCGTCTCGAACGCGGTGAGCCTTTCCCCGAACTCCGGTTCCGGTACGAGGGCGAGGGTCGATAGGTGCTTGCGCCTGTAGCGCTCCACGACGTCTCCAATCCTTGCGGTCCCCCTTCTGACCATTTCCGCCCTGGAAGAGATTTTGACGAAGCCGGCTCTGGCCATCTCCGCCTTGACCTCCCCCGCTCCTTGAAACCGCCCGAGGTCCAACTCCACAGCCCCCGGGAAGAATCGCATGAGGTGGCTCCGGATTCTCGAGCGCGACGTGGTGACCACGAGCAGCCTGCCGCCTGGCTTGAGCGCCCTGGCTGCCTCGGCGATGGCGTCCCTCCAGACCGGCATGTGATGGAGCGCGAGGAAAACGAGCGCGCCGTCCGCGCAACCGCCCCTGAGCGGAAGGGACTGCGCGTCCCCTCGCAGGAAATCCGGTGCCTGGCCCGCGCACTTCGACCTCGCTTTGGCGAGCATCCCGCTAGAAAAATCAACGCCCGCGATGCGCAGCCCGCGCTTGGCCAGCCCGAACGAGTACCTCCCCGAGCCGCATCCCAAGTCGGCGACGAGCGCGCCTTCGCGCAGCCCGAGCGTTCGCACGACTCGGTCGAGCCAGTAGTCCGTCGCAGCGGGGTCCGAGGGCCGCACGGCGTCGAAGTAGCTCGAGACCTCGTCGTAGTCGGTTCTCGCGCGCCAGGCGGCTCCGAGGAACTCGTCGAACTCAGAAGCGGCGAAACGCAGATTCTTCGGGCGCCCTTCGAAGAGCTGGCTCATGGGCGGGATTATTTTGAGCTCGCAGGTGAATATGGCGCACTCCCGGTTCCGGCCGCCCAGGCAGACGTACCTCAGGCGCTCCGGCCGGAGACCGGTCTCCTCATGCATCTCGCGCCTCGCAGCGTCCTCGGCGGTCTCACCCTCCTCGATGGAGCCACCTGGGAACTCCCATCCACGCTCGGATTCCACCAGCAGGAACCGCTCGCCCCAGAACGGGACGACTACGGACGCCCGCGCACCGTCTGGCACACCCCTTGAAATCTGCCCGCTCACCCGCAGCACCGCCAAATGTTATATAGGTCATCCGCATACCCGTAAATAAGGATGGTGTTGACATGCGTGGTAAGGTTGAAGTCAAGGATGATGCGGAACCCGTCTGCGTCGTTGAATTCATGAAAGGGTCTTCATCGTTCTACGCGAGGGTCCAAAGCGAGATGGGCGGGGTCCACGACTACCGCAGCTCTTCCTTCGAGGAAGTCCTGGAACAGGTAGTCATCGACCTCCAGGAGGAGTTCGAGTCGACGAGCAGCAGCCGGGAGGAAATCAAGGAGGACACCGAGTCCATCTGCATCGTCGAGTTCCTGAAGGGCACCAACTCCTTCGTCGCGAAGGTGCAGAGCGACCTCGGCGGCTCCAGGGAGTACAGGAGCACGTCCTTCGAGGAAGTCCTGGAACAGGTAGTCATCGACCTGCAGGAAGAGTTCGAGACGACGTCTTAACGCGTGAGCGCGCCGCCTTCCATCACGGCCTTCTTGGCCCCGTTCGAAAACGCCAGTTCTATCGTCGGCTTCTTTACGAGGCAGTCCAGGTGCGTCATCGCCTTCGCGTCGTCGTCGTAATTTGAACCTATCGCGATGTGGCAGGTCGAATAAACCTTCTCGTCCTCGAGCATGTTGCCGACGATCTGGGCCGCGCGGTTGAGTCCGATTCCGAGCTCCCCGAGGTTGCTCGCGTTCCTCTTGTACCCCTCGACGAGGTCGGATGCGAGCTTGCCTTCCCGCGCCCACGTGACGGGGCTCCGCTCACCGTTCTCGATGGCTTCTTTGAGGGCGTCCGCCTCCCGCCCGCCTTCGATTCCGACCACGAAACCGTCCTTCACTTCCACGATGACTGGCTCTTTGGTCACGACGTCCCCGTCGGTCACGGAGATGCTCCCGTCGAAGACTATCTTGCCGTTCGATTTTCCAAGTTCCGGCGAGATGTACACTTCGCCGGCCGGAAGGTTCCCCCCGGTTCCGGGCCTCCTGAAGTCTCCGTCGTCCACGTGAGTCTCCCGACCCTTGAGGCCGATTGTGATGTCCGTCCCCGCCGCCGTTGTTATCCTTGCCGAGTTGGCCTTGTCCAGAGCCGCCTTGAGGTTCTTGCAGTCGCGGCGGAGCGCAGCGTAGTCAATTGGCACGGTCTTTGCGAACATCTCCATCGTGACGCTCGGCGACCAGAACGAGCGCATCTTCTTCTCGCCCATCAGGTAGTTGAAGGCGTGGTCGTAGGTCTTGCTGCCGGACTTGAAAGGGGATGCCATCGCCGCGGCGTCCTTGCCGAGCTTCTCGGCGCTGAGCGAGATGGCGACGTCGGGATTCGATTCTATCGCCTTCACGATTGACGGCTCCGCGAAATCGAGCTGGGTTTTGTAAGGCTGGACGCAGAGCGCGGGCACTCCCTTCGCCTCGATGACCGCATCGTAAATCGACATCGAAATCGTGTGGACGTTCATCTCCGGGTTCGTGATTATGAGCACCTTCTCGCCCTTCTTCACGTCGAGCACGTCTCGGACGGCGACCCTTGCCGCCACCGACAGCTCCTTTCCCGTCTGGGTGAAGTCCCCGAACCTCGCCTTCGCGTCCATTTTCTCACCAAGCTGCGAACGCCCCACGTGCTAATTAACCCTTGCACAAAATTATTATATCCCCGCCTCTCATAACCGTGATGCAGCCACATTGATGGAGGTGCGTGAGTGAACAAGAACGAGGAGTACGAGAAGGTCATATCCCGGTACTACGGCGACGAGCAGGTCTCGGCAATAATCATGCTGAAGGTGGACACGAAGGAGGCCGACGCCGTGGCGAAGAAAGTGACGACCTTCGACAAGGTCGAGGACGTTTTCATGGTCACTGGCGACGTCGACATCATCTGCAAGGTCAAGTTCGCCAACTACAAGGAGTTGAAGGGTTTCGTCCTCGAGTCGCTCGCGGGAATCAGCGGCATCAAGGACACGAAGACCCAGATGGTCGTCACGACCTTCAAGGAAGCGGGCAAGGTAATCACCGAGGCCAAGGGGGAGAGCTGAGTGCGGGGGGTGCAGAAATGGGCGACGACGAGAAACTCCTGCCAGCAATCCGAAACCTGGAGCAGCTAGCCGAAGACAGTTCAGTTCCGCGCAACATCCGCAGAGGCGCGGCAGCCGCAAGGGACCACCTGACCAAGCCAGGCCAACCGCTGGACGTTAGGCTGGCGAGCGCGATATTCCTGCTCGACGAGCTGGCGAACGACCCCAACATCCCGCTGCACGGCCGCACGCTGGTGTGGAGCCTGATAAGCCACCTGGAACAGGTAAACGCGCAGCTCAAGAAGTAAATCCCTTGGAACGCGCCCGTAATCCAGTGGTTAGGATTCAAGCTTCCCAAGCTTGCTACACGGGTTCGAATCCCGTCGGGCGCACCTTTTCTCTTCTTATTGTCCCTTTTTACTGCTAATCACATCAAATCCATACGCCGAATTCTGAGTGATTCACGCTCAGATTCGAATTCGGCTGGCCCCTCGCTCATGGTGTCGCTTTCCGTTCCCGCTGCGGGTCCCGTCGGGCCTGTGCTAGAGCATCTTGCAAAGGGATTTGGAGCTAGTCCGAGCCGAAGGTGAGAATCACCAACTGGACAGTTCTCACCGAGGAAAGGACTAACGGTTTACGTCATGTACCGAACAGGGAGTTAGTCCGGCTCCACAACGAGGAAATCGCAATGATTTTTCATCTCGTTGTGGTGGATTTGTACTCCAAACGATTTTATAGCCATCCCTCGATTACTGCCCCATGAGCCATCCGAAACCCAAAACCAATGCGGAGAAGTGCGACGTCCCCGATTGCTCGGAGCCAAGCGTTCGCTCGATGCACACTGGAAAGGTCAAAGGCGCGCTCGGCCTGGAGCTGGGCGGCGACGGCAAGACCGCACACCTGTGCAGGGAGCACTACAAGCAGTTCAAGAAGGCCACCAAGGAAGAGAGGACGCTGGAACGCCTCGCTTATTGAGGATTGAAAAATGCCGATGCTCAAAATCCGCAGCGGCGTTTACGGCCTGAACCAGTTGCTGGACGGAGGAATCAACGAGAACACAGTCACCGCTGTCATTGGCGCGTCCGGGGCTGGCAAGACGACCTTCGCGACGTACTTCCTGAAGCGCGGCCTCGAGGACGGGGAGGATGCAATATTCATCACGCTGGACGAGTCGCCGGACCAGATAATCAAGGAGGTTCGCGAGATGGGGTGGGAGGAGATAGACCGATTCATCGACGAGGGCTCGATGGTCTTCATCGACGCGAGCGGCAAGCAGTTCTCGGACTTCATCCGCAAGGAGCTGGCCAACTTCGTCGAGGACTGGAAGGGCCACGGCGCGCGCATCGTCATCGACCCGCTGACGCCGGTCCTCTGGTCCGTGAAGGAGAAGTACGAGCAGCGCGAGCTGGTCTCCTACTTCCTTCGCGAGACGAGGAAGGTCGGGACCGTTCTGTGCACGCTGGAGGAGCACGGCGTCTCATCAGACCTTTCGTCGCCGGAGCTCGTAATCCCGATGGACCTGGCGGACAACGTCATCCACCTCCGTTACCGGAGCCACGAGTCACCGGAGCGCCGCGAGATGAAGATAATCAAGTGCCGCAGCAGCAAGCACAGCAAGTTCTGGCACCCATATAGAATTGTCCGCGGAGCTGGAATCCTCGTCGAGGGCGCGAAAGACGAGCCCCAAAAACCCCGTATGAAGATAGACGTCTCGAAGCTGCTGGAGAGGAAGCTCACCGCGACGCAGCGCGAGCGCATGGACCGCATGGACTCCAAGGCGAAGGCGGGGTTGAAGAGGACACTGGCCATCCTCGCGGACGAGGAGCTTGGAGACGTGGACGTGAACACGGCGCTTACGAACATCCTGCAAGAATATGGAATCCAGCAGTGATGGCATGAACGAGCGAATCGGCGAATCCCTGAAAAAGGTCGTGTTCGGGTCCGGCAGCAAAGCCCCTCGCCAGTCGCCGGGCAATCTTTTCTCCAACGAATGCCGCATGGCGTGCTACCGGGCCGCCCTAGAGCTGGCCCTTGCGCGTACTGGTCTTATCGCGGCGTCAGCCCGTCGGAACAGGGGAGCGTGTGCGTGGCAGCTCGAAGCCCTCGTTCGCGAAGGAATGCTGGATGCTTGGCGCGTTGGCGGGCGGCTGCATTACTCTCCAGCCAAGGCCGTCGCGGATGATGGGATGGCATCGATGCTATCGCGAGCCTTCGGAAAAACGGAGCACAGGCTGTTGCTCGAAGCGCTCGCGCGACCCGGTTGCGAATCGAAGGCCGCCGCCTCGACAGTGCGCGGACTAGAGGATTTGAAGCTGATTTCCGTCGTGACCGATGGCCGCTTCAAGCGCCTCCATCCAGGCGAGAAGCTATCGGGTCTATCCGACGAGCTTGCTCGGGGGTTCGCGTCTCACAGGGCGGCTGTTCAGAGAGCGATGCACGACCGCGGCATAACATTCGAGCTGAACCCGTTGAGAGGGGGGGCCACGGAAATCCGTCTCGGAACTGGCGGGGACGCGCACGCATTCACCATACCGTCCCACCCGTTCAACGTCGCCCTCTCGGCAAGGGCACAATTATACAATTTTTTGTAATCTAACTACGATTTAATTGTAAATTAATGTGCGCGGTGCGGACTCAATCCTATTATACATACATGTACATTTGAAAGTAGGTTGCCCGATGGACAAGAAAGACAAGAAGTTCACCGAGGATTTTGTCGCCAAGTGGAGCAAGTCCACCGAGCCTGCGCCATCGTCCGTCAAGGAGGAGGACATCCTCAAGAAGCAGGAATCTCTTCTTCAGAAGGACCCGAAGAATGCCCGCATCTGGTACGCGAGGGCGCTTGTTCTCAGCGATCTGGAGCGGTTCGCCCAGGCATTGACCGCCCTCAACAAGGCGGAGTCCCTCGACGCTAACATCGACGGCCTTCCATCGGCCAAGGCTCACGTGCTGAACAAGCTCGGCGAGACCGGCCAGTCCGCACTCTATTACAGGAAAGCCCTGCTTGCGGCCACGAAGACTTCCCAACCCGCTATCCACGAGGCGATCTTGAAAACTGGGGAGCCCAACCGCCTCCTGGCGGAGATTGCCGCCGAATTGGGTGGCGCGCCAGTGACCAAGACCCGCGACGCGGTCGAGGCGGATTTCCGCGGAATCGCGACCGTCGGGCCGCTCAAGGCGAGGTCGCTGTACGAGGCTGGATTCCGGAGCCTGAACGAGATACTGGCTGCACCGGAAGCAACCATCGCATCTGTGAAGGGGTTCGGCGGCCGTAACGCCCGGGACATCAAGTTGGCCGTCGCGAAACCGAGCGTCCAGGGACAACACCTGACGGAGCAGGAATGCCCTCTCTGCGGCACGATACTCGGGGCGACCGAGAAGGACTGCTACGAGTGCGGAATGATATTCGACAGCAAGAAGGATAACCCACTGGAGAAGCGCCTAGCCGACATAGAGGCGAAGCTCCAATTCGACGCGACCAACACGAATCTCTGGTTCGAGAAGGGCCGCATCCTGGCGGACATGGGAAAGCTCAGGGAGGCCCTCAACGCGCTCAACGACGTTACGAAGCTGAACCCCTCGTCAGTCGAAGTCTGGAACATGAAGGCGGAGCTTTTCGAGAAGCTCGGCCAGGAGAAGGTCGCCGCATCCTGCAAGAAGCGCGCGGAAGAGGAGCGCGCCAAGCACGCCCCCGCAATCGGCAAGGACGAGGTCTCCGACATGCTGGGGGAGCTGGAGGCTCTCGCTGGTTCGCCTGCCGAGGATTGGAAGTCCGAGCAGAAGAAGGTACAAGCGGAGACGCTGAGGCTCGCGGACGAGGAGCTGGGACTCAAGCCAATCTCGCCCACACCCCGGCAACTTTCTAAGACGGAGGACGAGGAGATCGACCGCATCACGCACGAGCCAATCACTCCAAAGGCGCGGCCGCGCCCGGTCTCCAGGGAGACCAAGCCGGAAGAGGATGCTTTGCTTGACAGTCTAACCCACGACGTCACGCAGGCTCGAGCAGCACCCAAGATCCAGCGCAAGGTCGTTGTGAAACCCCACGAGACGGCGCACATCGAATCGAAGACGCACGATTTGGCTACTCGGAAGGGAATGACGAACGGCCTCGCCGCCCAGAAGCGCGGCGGCGGCATGACGAACGGCCTGGCCAAAGGTCGCACCAACGGGCTCGTCAACGGAGCCGGCAAGGGAGTGACGAACGGAGCGGGCCGCGGGCGCACCAACGGCCTGGTGAATGGCGCTGGCAGAGGCCGGACGAACGGCCTCGTGAACGGAGCCGGTCGCGGTCGTACCAACGGTCTCACCAACGGCTCTGGCCGCGGGCGCACTAACGGCCTGACGAACGGTTCGGGACGCGGTCGGACGAACGGTTTGACCAACGGAGCCGGCCGAGGGCGCACGAACGGTTTGACGAACGGCGCTGGCCGCGGCAGGACCAACGGACTCACTAACGGCCTGGGCGGCCGGACGAACGGCCTCACCAACGGGTTGGGGGACCTAGACGGGCTTGGTCTTTTCACGCGCGGAATGACGAACGGCCTGACCAATGGAAACGGGTTGACCAACGGTCTTGGCGGATCCCGCTACAAGGCGCAGGCGGCGCGCAACCAGTGGAAGCTTTACATGATACCCCTGGTGCTCTTCGCGCTGCTGCTGTTGCCTCTATTCTCATCGATGACCTCTGTGGAAGGCGACGACCTTCCCTTCGAGATAGACGGCAATTTCGACGACTGGGACGACGTAGCCGTCGTCTCCTTGAACTCGGAAGCGATGCCCTTCAACGGCAACGTCGATATAACATCGGTCAGCGCGGCGGACAACGACGGGCGCTACCTGGCGATTCGAGTCGCTGTGGCGGGCACGGCCCTGGCCGGAGAGCCCGTCGCGACAGACGGGACGACCGATGCCATCAGGATATTCATCGATTCGGACTCCAACGGGGCAACTGGATACACGGTCGGCGGGATCGGAGCAGACCACCTCATCACCATCGCGGGTTGGTCCGGCGGCGTCGTCTCATCCGGATTGTCCTCGTTCGTCGGTTCGGACCAGTGGGACTGGAACGGCTTCCAGCCTTCCGCTGGCGTGGGGGCGCGCGTCGCCGGCCCCGAGCTCGAAACCCAGGTCGACTGGAGCGCGATATCCGCGAACGCCCAGACGCCTCTCAGGCTGCTGGCCAACTCTCAATCGTGGGACAACGAGTACTTCGACTACTCGGACTTCCTCTTCGCCCCCGGCGTGCCTTCGACCATAGCCGGTGTCTCTCCTCAGGGGGCGGAGACCGTGACGGCGACTGGTTGGGCGCGCACGGCCTCGATCGCATTCAGAGCATCTGGCGCCGATTCGATAGTCGCCGGCATCGCGGTCAGCCGCATCGGCGGCTCCGATGCCTCGATTCCATATTGCAGGCTCGTCGATTCCTCTGGCTCGCAGCTCGCACAGGGCAGCTTCGCGTCGGGCAGCGCCTCTCTGGCGCTAAGCATTCCGGTAGCGTCTGGCGCGATGTACCAGGCGTACCTCGAGCTTCAGGTCAACGAACTCAACGCCGGTGACGCCTTCGGGGCGAGCGTCGCCTCAGTGAATTCGGCTTCGGGTCCAGGCACTGTCGCCGAGACCGGGTTGAGGCTCTCGTACTGGCAATCCGTGCCATCAACACCCGTTGTCGATGGAGGGTTCGCCGAGTGGGCCGGCGCAATCTCCGGGCCTTCGCCACTGGTCTCGTCATCGTCACTGTCGGCCGGAGGGGTATCGTACGGTTACGCTCGCGAGTCAGGCAGCGTCCTGGCCGGAAACGTTGTCCCGCAGGACATGACCGAGAGCGCGTCCACCGAGCCAGGTCCGGTCGTCCCGGCCGACACGGACCGCGACGGGCGCCCCGACTCCGAGGAGCCGGGGTACGAGCGCGACTTCGACAACGACGGCATCCAGGACACGACCGACACGGACTCCGACAACGACGGCACGCTCGACTACGGCCACGGCGGGCCGGACGAATGGTTGGAGAACGCCGTCACCGGAGCGCGCGTCTACATCGGACCCATCGAGACCCCCACGAACCTGGGGATGGAATCCCTTCGCTTCTTCTACGATACAGACAACAACACTGCGACAGGCTACCAGGTGGATGGAATCGGCGCGGACCGCGTGGCGGAAATCGCCGGCAAGTGCTGCGTCGCGCGGCGTGCAAGGCTGCTGACCTTCGCGGGCTCCACGCCTGGCGCGTGGTCCTGGACGGACGCGGGGGCGCTGACCGTCAGCATCGTCGGCGAGTGCCTGGAGTTCTCGTTCGCGATGGATACTACTGGCGACAGGTACTCGGTGCGGCATTACGATTGGAGGAACGAGAGCGAGGAGTCGGACGATCGCGTCGTGGGGGCGTACACGCGCACCAGGTCGTTCGAGGGGAACGAGGCCGACGCATTCAAAGTCCCGATGTACGAGGTCACGAGCGGCTACGGCGGGGCAGCGAACGACAAGTTCGGATGGAACGTCTCGACCGCCGGCGACGTCGATAACGATGGCGTCGAGGACATCATCGTTGGCGCTCCTTACGCTAACTCGGGCGAAGGAGCTGCGTACATATTCTTAGGATACACAGGATTCAAGAG
>DAIRED010000067.1:0-9475 GCA_036795795.1 Thermoplasmatota archaeon
GAGACGCGCGTGAAGCTCGCGCGCCTCATCGAATGGCTGACCCTCGGAGCCGGCGTGCCGGGCACGATGCACGGCGGCGGCTCGCCCGACGGCGCGGGCCTGGTGATACGGGCGAACTCGGACATCGAAGGAAAGATTGAGCTCGTGAAGCGGCTCATCCAGATAGACGAGGACGTCAAGGTGGAGAAATAGTCGTCTTCAGGCTCGTAAAATCCTCGGGGGAGTTTCTACCCGGCAAGCTTCCTAATCTCGCGGTCGATGGCCTGCGCCTTCGCGTCCCCGCCGAACGACTGCATCACCTTGCCGAGCGCCTTGGCGAGCTTCGGCAGGTCCTCCGCAGCAATTTCCTCTGAATCGATGGCGAGGTCCTTGCACTGCTTCTGAACGATGAATTTGCCGAGCTGGCCCATCTCGCGTGCCATGACGCTCTGCAGCTTGCGCGACAGTTCGGAGGTCATGTTCTCACCCGACGCTCTCCAATGCCTTCCTCGCGCGTTTCGCGAGCTCCTTCGCCTCGATGTCCTCGGCCAGCTTCAACGCGCGCCCGAGCTTCTCCCTTGCCGCCGCGGCATCTCCCTTCCGCCTGGCGAGGGCGTCGCCCCATTCCAGATAGACCTCCGCCAGCGCGTGCGGCGTGTCCATCTCCTCGGACATGCGCGCGCTCTCGGCGAACGACGCCTCGGCCTTCTTCCATTCCCCCCTCATCGACCGGATAATCCCGAGGTTCTTGTGGATTCCTGCGATTCCAGTCTTGTCGCTGATGCGCAAGAGTATCTCCATCGACTCCGAGCAAGCTTCCTCGGCCCTGTCGAGGTCACCCTTCCTCGCGAGCGCCTCGCCGAGGTTGAACAGGGCCCAACCGAGCATGTCGTGGTTCCCTATCGAGCGGGCGATGCCAGCGCACATCTCGAAGTCGGAGATGGCCGAGTCCCAGTCCGCCCTCTGCAGTGCGACGTCGCCGAGGTTGTTGTAGGCCCTCGCGAGGGTGAACATGTCGCCGTTCTGCTCGGTCAGGGCTATCGATTCCCTGTAGCCTTTCTCGGCTCCGGCCAGGTCGCCTCGCGAGGTGCTCACGTTCCCCCTTTCCAGGGTTATGATGCCGAGCATCGTGGAGTCGCCGACCTCCTTGGCGAGGTCGTACGCCCTCGCATACCGCTTCTCCGCAGCGTCGAACTGGCCCAAGCGCCAGTCGATGTATCCCAGACCCTTAAGCGCGGTGGCGGTGACCGCCTTGTTCCCCGCGGCTTCGGCGATTTCGAGGGCCGCGTTGAAACCTTTGGCAGCCTCGACGTAGTCTCCCTGGAACCTCAGGACCTCCCCGAGCCCGTTGGCCGCGTTAGTCATCACACTACTGGCTCCAGCACCCTTCGCCAGCTTCATGGCCTTGCGGAATCCGGCGAGGGCTGCGCTCCAGTCCCCGGTCGAGTACTGGCCCCAGGCCATCTCGGCGAGCGCCTCGGCCTGCCTCGCGTCCCTGGACTTGGACGGCGGGACCTTCGAAAGGGACGCCACGGCCATCCCGTTGAACCGCACGGCCTCCTCCGTCGCCAGGGCGTTCGAGGCGTAGACCGCCGCCTTCCTTGCGAACTCCGCGGCCCGGCCGTGGTCCCCCGCCTTCGAGAAGTGCGATGCGAGCTCGCTCGCAGCCCACGCCGGCACGTCTGGATGGAGCGCGAGGATGGCCTTCGCGGCCTTCGCGTGGACCGACGGAGCGGACTTGCCCTGGCTCGCGTAGGCGACCTGCTGTATCTTCGAATGCACGAAGCGGTACGTCTCCTCATCGGCCTCGGTCATCTCGCCCACCAGCTTCCTCGAGACCAGCTCCGACAGGGCTGGAGCGAGTGACTTGTGTTTCTTCCCGAGCGCCTTGGCCAGGACGCCCGCCCTGAACTCGCTGCCCAGGACCGACGCGGCGGAGAGAATATCGCGCTCGCCCGGGCCGAGCGCGTCCAGCCTCTGGCCGATGGTGTCGCGTATCCCCTTGGGCACGCGCACCTTGGACGCGTCGAACTTCGCCGCCCAGTCCTTCCTGTCGGGTGAGATTTCCCCTGATTCCAGCAAGGCGTCCACGAGCTCGATGGTGAAAAGCGGAAGCCCCTCGGATTCGCCGTGCACGAGGGCCGTCAGCTTCGGAACCTCGCCTCGAAGCCCTGCCCGCCTGGCGACGAGCCTGCCCGTCTCCTCCATGCTCAGGCGCTCGAGCGGTATCATCGCCACGAGCCCCTCGATGAGCAGCGTCGCGATGGCCTCCGTGAACGGGAGCGCGTTTCCGGCCGAGTCCTCCAGCTCGTCCGGGCAATACGTGCCGATGAACAGCAGCCTGGACTTCCTGTGGTCCCGTATCATCTTCTGGACCATCGAGACGGACGATGCGTCCAGCCACTGGACCTCGCCGAGCGAGATGATGAGCGGGCGCTTCTTTGCAGCACCATCCAGGTAGGCGATGACGCCGGCCTGCATCAGTTCGGTCTCCTTTTTCCGGTCGCCCCTGGTCCCGGATTTCTCGTTGAGCTTGTCGAGGAGCCCAGAGAGGAGCTTCGCGTCCCCCAGGCCGGCCTTCTTGCACTGGCCGAGGATGGCTTTGAGTGCGGCGAACGGCACCGAGCGCTCCGCCTGCGTGTTGCGGTGGGAGAGGACATGCGCCCTCTTGCCCAGGCCGGCGGCGAACTCGTCGGCCAGCCGCGATTTTCCCATGCCGGCCTCGCCGGAGATGAAAACGTAGGTCGCGCGTCCCGCTGTAGCGGACACGAAGTACTCGCCCAGGACGTTCAGCTCCCTCTCGCGCCCGATGAAATCCTTGGATGCCAAGCCACGCCACCTTTCCGTACCATCATTTGCTGATGGTATTTAATTTGTTCCAACCTAACCTATTTAACCCCCCTTCCCGATTATGTCTCCATGGATGATAGAATCCGCACCTTCGTCAAGGGGTTGGACGAGCGCATGGAGGGGGGCATCCCGAAGGGGCATCTGGTATTGGTCTGCGGCCGCGCCGGGACGATGAAGTCGACGCTCTGCTTCAACATCCTCTTCAACCAGGCGAAGAACAAGCGCGCCAGAGGCATCTACCTCACGCTGGAGCAGAGCCGCGTGAGCCTTCTGGAGCACATGGTCAAGCTGAACATGGACCCGCGCACGCTCCCCGAGACGGGAATTATTGTCATCGACATGACGCGCCTGCGCAAGGAGAACCAGCTCAAGGTCACGGGCCAGGACATCAACTGGGTCGAGTCCATCGTCACGACGGTCATGGGGTACAAGAACAAGTTCGGCTGCGAGACGCTCGTGCTGGACTCGCTCGCGGCCCTGTACTCGCTGAGCCAGTTCAAGAACCCGCGCAGCGACATCTTCTTCCTCTTCGAGAAGCTGAGGGAGCTGGGGATGACGGTGTTCGTCATCTCCGAGATGCTGGAGCCCGACAAGCAGCTCTTCGGCATGTTCGGCGTCGAGGACTTCCTCGCCGACGGCATCATCCACCTCGACATGGAGCGCGAGAACCGCAGGGTCAACCTTTTCCTCAGCGTGGTCAAGATGAGGAAGAGCTCCCACGACCGCTCCTACTACCCGCTGCTGGCCACGAAGGACGGCTTCGAGATAATAACGGACTGATCCGATGGCGAAGAAAATCGTCGTTGCGGTCACCGGCGCCTCCGGCGCTCCGTACGCATTGGAATTCCTGAAAATCTTAAGGGCGCAAAAGCACGCAACGAGCCTCGTCGTGACGGAATCTGCACGCCCGATACTGGATATAGAGATAGACGGTGGCGCGAAGTCCCTCGAATCGTTGGCGTCCGAGGTACTGGACGATTCGGACGTCGGCGCATGGCCCGCGTCCGGCAGCCGAAGGTTCGACGCGCTCGTCGTGGTGCCGTGCTCGATGTCAACGCTCTCAAAAATCGCCTGCGGAATCTCGGACACGCTCGCGACGCGCGCGGCGGCGGTGGCGCTGAAGGAGCGCAGGCGCCTCGTGCTCGTCCCGCGCGAGACGCCGCTGAGCCTACCAATGATAGATGCGATGCGCCAGGCGACCCTCGCCGGGGCAATCGTGCTGCCGGCGATGCCGGCGTTCTACCACAGGCCCAAGAGCATCGAAGATATGGTGAAGTTCATCGCGGCAAGAATTGCCTCCTCGGTGGACGTCGAGGCGAAGGGAGCGCCGGAGTGGAAGCCTGACGCGCGCAAGAAACGATAGGAAAACCCCGAGCCCGTCCAGCGAAACTAGAATTTGTCCAGTTGGTTAAGAACGGCTGCCTGGCCCGCGGGCCAGGTCCGGTCGAGCGAGCAGGCTGCCCCGAGCTTTCTTCACACCCAGAGCTCTCTTTGGCGAGGGGCAGCCAGCGCAGCGAGACCCAAAGAAAGGGCTGTGCGCTAGATGCCCTCTATCACCTTGTCGAACTCCTTGCGCAATATGCCCATCTGCTCTGGCGTTATGGAGTCGCCGCCCATCGGGACCAGGAACGTGGAGTGGTTGACGGAGCTCAGGTCGTTGATCTTCTTGATGAACTTCAGGACCTTCTCGAAGCCGTTCTCGACCGTCAGGTACTCGAATCCGTCGAGGAGGAGGATGGCGCCAGGCCTGCCCTTGAGGAAGTTGCCGATGGTGCGCATCGTCTCGAACTCAAGCCTCTTCGGGTTCAGGATGGATGGGTCGCCAGTGGTGTCGGAGACCCAGACCACCTCGGCGTTCTTGAGGTCGTATTCCTTCTTGATTTTCTCGGGGAAGGTCGATGTGATGCACAGGCCGACGGACTTGTTGGCCTTCAGCATGTTGGACATCACGTTGTAGACGGCCGCGCGGTCCTTGCTGATGACCAGGTAGTTGTAGCCCGGCTCTATCTTCGCGAGGAGGGTGCCGCACGCCTTGCACTTCGTGGCCATGAGGTTCGCCTCGTCGGGGATGTTGTTGACCTCGCCGCAGGTTGGGCACTGGACGTCCTTCTTTTTCACCATTCCAGGGAACGGTGTTGTGCAGAACGGGCAGGCTTTCACGCCGGCGATGCACTGCTTGTGGTAGACCTTTCCGCAGGCGCACTTCGTCATCTCGCCGTGGTCGTCGATGCCCTTGCGGCACATCCCGCACGGGGGGCCAGACGGGGCTGCGGAGACTCCGGGCTGCTGTTGCACTACGACCTGCACCGGACCCTGCGCCTGCTGCGGCTGGGCGACGGGCATCGGCCTCGGTGCGACTACGGGTTCCTCAGGTATCGTGGACATAGCCTTGTCGTAGTACTTCTTCGCGACGACGGCTATCACGACCGCGCAGACGATTCCGAATATCCAGACCACGATTCCACTGATGTAGAGCGACGACCCGAATACCATGAACATGTTCGGGATGAAGTACATCAGGAGCATGAATAGAATCAGCACCTTGCTGAGGATGTGTATCCAGGTAATCTTCTTGGCCTTGTGCCTGTACCTGCGCGGGTGCGAGAGCTTGAAGTTCGCCCAGGCTCGGCCAGGCAGCGACGTCGTCAGGTAGGCGCAGATGAACATCACTACGAACGTGACCTGCGCGTTCTCGATGAAGCTGAACGATGCGTAGGCGGCGCGGTCCTCGGGGAAATTGTTGCCCTGGAATGTGACGTCGTACTTGGTGATGACGCCCGCCGGCGTCCTGAAGACGTAGATGTCCCCGGACGTGACGCGCGTGTTGGACCAGCCGGCCAACCCGACGCGGTAGTCCATGTGCGCGTAGACGTACTTGCCGTCCCACGGCGAAGAGAGCGCGTTGTAGAGCGCTTCGAAGAGTTCCGGGGCTACCAGAGTCACGCTGGACCTGGCGCCGGACATCTGCTGCGCGTCGAAGTAGAGGTAGATATATATCGGGGCGGTGCTGGCGTTGACGTTCTCGCCGACGAAACCGACAGCGTCCGTCGTGATGGGCTCTCCCTGGCCCTCGTGCAGGGGGTCGAACGAGACGACCGAGCCACCGAAGAAGCTGTCTAGGTTGGTGAGCGCTATCTCGAGGTCGGCGACGAACGTGCCGGCCGCCTCGCTGTACTTCAGTTCGGAAGCCTCTATCTGATTGTTGCGGATGAACGGCGAGACCGAACCATCGTATCGGGCAAGTACCTTCTGCCTCAGGTCCCTGGCGGCATCGCCCTCGAGGGTGTACGTGATGTGCCCGCCGCCGTGCAGGTCCTGCGCGCCCAGCAGCTCGTAGTCCGTCGTCACCTTGACGTAGCTGGAATCCACCTGAGCCGCAGACAGCGGGGCCACCGAGAACATGAATGTCAGAGCGATTGCGGCGGTCAGCAGGAGCGTAAGCGCGCGTTTCCCGTCCATGACTCGTTAATGGGCAAGCCGTATTAAATCCTTTTGGGAGCGCCGCAGCAGAAATTCAGCGTGCTGGCATCGCTTTCCCCGGTAGCAAGCCTCGTAGTGATTGCATCGGGGTCAGCGTAGGTTCGCGGCGACTATCATCGGCAGAAGGACGCTGGCGTCCCCCTCGACGGTGACGTACTTGGCCTTGAGCTGGACCTTGCCCCACGAGACGGCCTCGCGCATGCGCGCGCCTGATAGAGAACCATCGTGCTCCGGGGCGGTGGTGATATATACTGCGTAGTCCAAACCGTCGCGGAACTGGTTCCACCAGATAACGTGGTGCTTCGATATTCCGCCGCCCACGATGAGAGCGCCGGTCTTCTTCGCCGTGAATACGATGTCCATGAGCTCCTGCTCGTCCTTCATCAGGTCAATCGCGAGCTCGCGGTGCTCCTGCCAGAACATCCACAGCTGCGAGCCGAAAGCTCCGTCTGTTATGCCGGGAATATATATCGGCACATTCATGTCGTAGGCCGCCCGCAGAATCGAGTTCGGGTCCTCCGTGCGCTTGCCGAACTCCCGCAGCAGCTCCGACGTCGAAGGCCTGCGCATCCCCGCCTTCCAGAGGTCGGCGAGAATCGGCTGGACGAGGCGCTCGAGCGCGATGCCGTAGCTCTCGTTCGGAACGAAGACGTTGCCGAGGCGGTTGATGCCCTTCTCGTACAGCTCCGCGTCGTCGGCGTCGAACCGTCCGTGGTAGTAATCCTTCACGGTCCTGGCGAGGTCGTGGTCCACGGTGCCGCACGTGGTGATGATGACGTCGCACATCCCTTCTCGTATCATCTTGACTATGACCCCGCGCGTGCCTGTGGCGTTGATGCACGCCGGGAAGGAGAGGAACTTCACGCAGCCCTTGGCCTTCAGCATGTCGCCGAAGATTTCCGAGGCGTCGGCCAGCTTCTTCGCGGAGAATCCGCAGCCCTCGCCGTAGGCGTCCATTAGTTCCTTCACGGTCATTCCCTTGCGCAGCCTGATGTCCTTCACTGGTTTGCCGGGTTTAACCATTCGAACCGCCCCTGAACAGGCCCCACTTCTTCTTGTCGTGGCCCGCGACCGATGGAATCTGGTATGTGAAGATGTACCCGCACGAGAGGCATCGCCCGTAGCCGGTCTCGAGGAACCTCACCGTGTTCTGCTTGCATCCCGGGCACGGCCCACCCAGCGGTGTCTGGAGATGCGCGACCCGCTCCCGCTCCGCCTCGACCTTGGGGCGCAGGAGCCTGCACGATTCGTCGAGGTCCTTCGCGTAGCTGGTTGCGTTCACGTAGTCTCCGGCTTGAAGTGATGACCTGAGGCTCTGAGCCATCTGGTCCATCAGCGCCACGTCGAGCGCGTACGCGCGCGCCTCCTGCATCAGCGGGTACGCGGCCTGTAGGCTCGAGTCGGCCTTCTGGAGTTGGCGTCTCTGGAGATCGCCAGCGCGCTCTACCTGCTGCTGCTGGGCCTCCATCGCCTTGCGGGTGCTGCGTTTCGTCAGCTCGGCGCACAATGCGTAATCGTGAGCGTCCATCGCGACTCTGGCCTGCGCGATGAGCCTCTCGGCCTCGGCCGTGTCGGCGCCGAGGTGCCTGGCCTCCTGGATGACGTTCTCTGCCATCGGGACCTCGCCCTGTATCTGGGTCATCCATGCGTTGCGGGACTCGACCACCGATTTCTCGGCCCTCTCTAGGTAGTCCCAAGCCTCCGCATGGTTCCTCACGGCGAGGGCGTCCTCCACGCGCCTCATGTACCGCTCGGCGTTGAAGGTGTCGACGCCCTGGTTCCTGAAGTTGGATATGAGAATCTTCTTGGTCTGGTAGACCTCGTTGAGGGCGACCAGTTCGTCCTTGAATATCTGCACGCACTTGTCTACCAGCGGTGCCAGCGCGGAATCCATCGGCAGCCCGTCCCGGTACGCCGACAGCGCGTAGCTGAAGGCCCGCTTCGCCTCGTGGTCGTTCGACTCGGCCAGGTGCGTCGAGGTCATGAGCGCGTCGGCGGCTGAGAGTAGGGTCGCGGTGGAGAACCTCCGGAAGTTGTCGCTGGCCTGCTGGGCGAGCGCCATCGAGTTCTGGGCCGACCTGAGCGCATCCTCCAGGTCCCTGGACCCGAGGCTCTGCATCGCGCGCCCCATCAGCTGCTCCGGCTCCCTGAAGTTGACGGCCAGTGTCTTGTGCTGTTCGAGGAGCCGCCTGATTTCCTCCATCTCCTCGGGCCTGAGAAGGTCGGAGCATTCGGCCTCCTTCACGGCCTGCTCGATGTCGCGGCCGATGGCCTCCAGCTCGATTTCTCCCTTCTGCTCGACGCTTCCGAAGAACTCCCGGAATGCGCCTTCCGCTCCTTCGGGGGAGTCGAGGATGGACTCGATGATTTCCTGCTTCTTCTTCCCCTTCGGCTGCGCGCCCCACGCCTGCGCCTTCTCCTTGAGGTCGCTCGATTTCATGTCGCTGAGGCGCTTGAAAAGGGCGACGGCCAGCGCCTCCTTGATTTCATCCGGGCTCTGCTGAGCGGGCGCGCCGGGGACGAGCGAAAGAGCCCTCTGGAGAGCCTCCGCGGACCTGAGATTCAAAACATCGAGTAGGGCCTTTTGCATCCCTTGCCAGCCTCCCGGCGCGGCGTTGGCCGTGGATGCAGTTTTCACCTAATATACTTTTGGTATCGGTGAGCTAGGCTATCCGTCCGCGTCCCGATGACGCTCCCGTCTTTCAATCGTCTGGCGGCGGTGCCATCGGGTCCTGGGGCTCGCGCCTCTTCGGGGCTTCCTTGGCGGGTTCCAGCTCCTCGGTCTCGCCACCATCGTCCGTCGTGGGGGCTTCCCCTTCGGGCTTCGCAGCGGAGGAATCGCCTTCTTCCTTAGACTTCTTGGCATCTCTCCTCGATTCGGCGCGAACTCTCCGTGCTCTAGAACGGGAGATGATGAGCGCGACCAGCACAACGGTGATGCACGGCGCCATTATCACTATGGAATAAAAGACGCTGTTGTTGAAGTACGGCAGGAAGTCCTCGTTGTCGCCGAGCCCGTCCCCGTCCGAATCGACGGTCTCGGTCGGGTCGTTGGGGAACTCGTCCATGTTGTCGCCAACGCCGTCGCCGTCGCTGTCCAGGCTCTCGTACTGGTCCAGCGGGTAGGCGTCCGCCTGGTCGGCCACGCCGTCGTCGTCGTCGTCCA
>DAIRED010000068.1:0-9432 GCA_036795795.1 Thermoplasmatota archaeon
GAGAATCTCCAAGGGCTCCAAAAACAACTGCAACGCCGGCTCGTGTGCTTTCTGCAAGGGCACAGGCAAGCTGAGCTTCAACTCCACCTGCCAGGTGTGCAACGGGACCGGAAAGTGCCTTATCTGCGAAGGGACCGGGAAATGCACGATATGCGGCGGGACTGGAAAGCACAAATGCGCCGCCTGCGCTGGAACGGGATTCAAGATTTACAAGGGGTGAGGAAAAATGGTCAGCAAAAGGGACAGGGAGCGCAGGCGCAATTCTTACCGCAACGCCGTTTTCAAATCCGCATTCAAGTTCAACGACGAGGGGAATCGGTCCATCCAGACAGCGCAGCTCAGGGTACTCGTGGACATCCACGAGCAGCTGGAGGATCTCAAGGAAGCGGCGGCCAAGCTGGCGAAAAAGAAGTGACGGCTTGTTTCCGCCATGGGGTCGCATAAAGGGCAAACGTTATGTATGGGTACCATTTACGCGTGGCTGCGTGATACCATGGGCAACATCAGGCCAACGTACATCAAGCGCGTCGCAATAGAGCTGGTCAAGAGGTACCCGGACCAGTTTACCGCAGATTTCCAGCACAACAAACTCAAGGTCTCCGAGCTCTGCGACGTCAAGATAAAGAACATGCGGAACAAGATCGCCGGGTACGTGACCCGGTACAGGAGCCATTACGAGGGCTGAGAGCCCGCTTCGTGGGTCCTTCCCCACTGGGAGGCCCCTTTTGCGAGCGTTTTCAAGCTGATTCGGTGCAGGTGACACTATGTCCGCGCTGTCCGTTGAGATAAAGGGCCTCGGCCGCACGTTCTCCCAGAAGCCCAAGAAGGGCGAGAAGAAGACTCCAGTCGTGGCGCTCCGCGATGTGAACCTCGAGGTTCACGAGGGCGAGCTCTTCGGCCTGCTGGGCCCGAATGGCGCCGGCAAGACTACGCTCATAAAAATTCTATCCACCCTGCTTCTGCCCTCGTCCGGGGACGCGAAGGTCCACGGGCACTCGGTGATAAACGAGGCGAACAAGATACGCTACCACATCAACATGGTCTGCGGCGGCGAGAGCTCCGGCTACGGGCTTCTGACGGTCCGCGAGAACCTCTGGATGTTCTCCCAGTTTTACGGGATGCCCTCGAAGTTCGCCAAGGAGCGCATCGAGGAGCTGCTGGGCGTGATGAACCTCACGGACAAGGGCGACGCCAAGGTCCGCACGCTCTCGACCGGCATGCGCCAGAAGATGAACATGGTCCGAGGCTTCATGACGGACCCGGCGATAATCTTCCTAGACGAGCCGACGCTCGGCCTGGACGTCCAGACCTCCAGGCAGATACGGGCGTTCGTCCGCGAGTGGGTGCGCGAGAAGCCGAACCGCACGGTCCTGCTGACGACGCACTACATGATGGAGGCCGACGAGATGTGCGACCGCATGGCCATCATCGACAACGGGACCGTTCTCGCTTGCGACACGCCGCTGAATCTGAAAAAGATGGTCAAGCACGAGTCCGTGGTGATACTGGAGGCCACCGGGCTCAAGGGCGCGGTCGACCTGTCCGCGGTCAAGGGCGTGCACGGCACGGACCAGCACACCGACGCGACGACGAACGTGACCCGGATTAACCTGGTGCTCGAAGAGGAGAGCGCCCTCTCGGACGTGCTCTCCGCCCTGTCCGCCGCCGGCGGCCGCCTTCAGGGGATGTCGAAGCGCGACCCGACGCTGGAGGACGTGTTCATCACGCTCGTCGGCAGAGGACTGACCAATGACGAAAATGGAAAGTAGCTACACCAGGCCCTCGTGGGTCAGGATGAACCTCCAGGCCATCGCCGGCCGCTCGCTGCCCAGGATAATCGGCGCGTACCGCGAGCCGTCGTGGATATTCATGGAGACCATCATGCCGATTCTCGCGATTGCGGCCTACGTCTACATCTACAAGGCGATGGACGCTCCGCCGCAGTACGTCGGCTACGTCATCATCGGCGGGGCGATGACCGCATACTGGATGAACGTGCTGTGGTCGATGGCCGCGCAGTTCTTCTGGGAGAAGGAGCAGGGGAACCTCGAGCTCTACATGATGGCCCCGATATCGCGCATGTCCATCCTCGGCGGGATGGCGCTCGGCGGGATGTTCAACACATCGGTCAGGGCGATAACGACGGTCGCGGTTGGCATGTTCATCTTCAACATCGCTTTTTCCTTGAACGACCCGCTGACCTTCGGGCTCATCTTCGGCCTCACCATCTTCGCCCTCTACGGCATGGGGATGATGTTCGCGTCGCTCTACCTGCTGTGGGGGCGCCAGGCCATCCATCTGTCCAACCTGATGACCGAGCCCATCTACCTGGTCTCGGGGTTCTACTTCCCCGTGAAGTACCTCGGGGCGATGATAGGGGCCGCGGCGTCGATAATCCCCATCACAATCGGCCTGGATGCCATGAGGCAGCTGCTCTTCCCGGGCAGCGGCGAGGGCTTCCTGCCGGTGTGGATTGAGTCTATTGTGCTCCTGGTGCTGTGCTTCGTCTTCTTCGTGCTGGCGAAGTACATGCTCGACTACATGGAGATGCTCGGGAAAAGGGACGGGAGGCTGACGATGAAATGGCAATGAAGGACGTGTGGACGACCTTCAAGCACGCCTCCTGGCTGGGCTGGCAGATGGAGAGCAACTGGACCGAGCCCTGGGTCTTCATAGCCTACTCCATCGTGCGGCCGGTCATGGCGTCGCTGCTGCTGGTCGTGATGTACATGGTCATCACCGGCGGGACCACCGGGGCGCTCTTCTCCTACATCTACGTCGGCAGCGCCTTCTTCATGTACGTCGCGAACGTGCTCTTCGGCGTCGCGTGGGTCATCCACGAGGACAGGGAGCACTACCAGACACTGAAGTACATCTACATCTCCCCCGCGAACTTCTACGCCTACATACTCGGCAGGAGCACCGGGAAGATATTGCTGACGACGTTCAGCGTCATAATCACGCTCCTCTTCGGGATATTCGCCCTGGACATCCAGATGCCGCTCTCGGCGATAAACTGGCCCCTGCTCGTGCTGGGGATGGGGCTCGGCCTGGCGTGCATCACCGCCTTCGGCGTCGCGCTCGCCGGGATTTCGTTCTTGACTGCGCGCCACGCGGTCTCGATGAACGAGAGCGTCGCGGGCATCTTCTACCTCTTCTGCGGGGCGATATTCCCGATATCCGCTCTGCCCGTGTGGTCGTGGGCGTTCGCGAAGGTGCTTCCGGTCACTTACTGGCTCTACGTCATGCGCATGGCGCTCTTCGGCTCGGGCTCGGAAATCGCGACCATCGACGAGGCGCTGAGCGGCTACGACGCCTACGCGAGCCTCCTGATACTCGCCGTGAGCACGCTGGTCTTCATCCTCATCTCCGTGGCGATATTCAAGATAGGCGACCACGTCGCGCGCAAGAAGGGGCTCATAGACGCGATGACGAACTACTGAGGCCTGCGCAGCATCTCCTGAGCCTTATCCAGGAACTTCTCAGCCTTCTTCACGGCAATCTCCGCGCTCTCCTTGTCGTACGTCGAGGCATAGTCAGCCTCGTGCCGCAGGTCCATGCACATTTCTAGGTCGTCCGCGAGCGCTTTCTGCTTCGGGTAGAGCTCCCGCAAGGCTACTCTGAGGCATGAGTGGCTCTTCTCCCTGTACCCCTTCGCCAGAACCAACGCTTTGGCCGCATGGAACATAGAGTAATACGCCTGGATGGACGCCCACTTGAAGTCGTCCTCGTCCAGGCTGTCAACCGCGCTCCCGAGGTCGTAGCCCGCGCTCCCCATCTCCTTCGAGACCATCTCGGGCGATGCCTCGACCTGCAAGAGCCGGCGCTCCTTCAGACACCTCTCAAAGTCGCTCATCTTCACTTCGGTAAAGGATTATCCCTTTATCAATCTCACTGTGGAATGCCGGGTCGCGCTCCCTCGCCTTCAGGAGCTTCTGCGGAGTGAGTATCAGCGGCCTGACGGGTCGCGGGCCCTCGTATCGCTTGACGGCCTGGCGAGCGCCTTCTTCGTCTCCCGTGACGATGAGCATGTCGACGTCGCTGTCCTCCGTGTCCTCGCCCGTCGCGCAGCTTCCGAACAGGACGAGCTTCTTCGAGAGCGGCCTCAGCGCCTCGACCAGGGGCTGGATGTCCAGGAGGCTGGCGAATATCTTGACGTGCCTCAGCGCGGGATTGCGCTCCTCCGCCGCGTGGTAGTAGTTGCGCCCGCTACGCCTCGCCCTCACCAGGCCCAGCGCCCGCAGCTCCGCCAGAGCGCGGTGCGTCCCCCCTACGCTGCCGCCCGTGTCCGCGGCTATCTCCCGCAGGTAGTACTCCCTTCCGGGCGAGCGGGCCAAACGCATTAGCGTGCGCATGGCCAGCGGGTTGATGTTCATTTTATCGAACATATGTTCACTTAAATGAACGAATACCTTCCGGCGTATAAAATGGTTTCCACAACGGCTCCGGAGACAAATGCGAGTTCGGGGCGCTGAGAAAAGGTTATCTAGCGCGCTGACCTTCTATGTGGGGAAAGATGCAAATCACCGCCTTGCAGACTGACGGGGACATGGGGCTCATCTGCACCTATGCCATCGTGCTGGTCGTCATATTGGTGGCGCTCTACGCCGCGCTGTACGTCTACCAGAAGTTCTACGCTTCCAAACGTCGGCGCCAGCACCCGTGCCGCTACTGCGGCCACATGGTCAACGTCGTCTCTGACTGCTGCCGGGCGCCCGTGTACGAGGGCTTTCCGCGCGCCACGTGCTCGCAGTGCGGGAAGCAGGCGAGGATGTTGTGCGCCCAGTGCAGGAAGGGCATCTAAAATACTGGGACCTTGTTCCCTGCAGCCTTCCTGTGCAGGAAGGGCATCTAATCTTTCGCTTCGCTGGACGATGCCGAAAGTCCCGCCTTCTTCAGAATCCTCATCCTGAGCGACGTTCCTAGCAGCGCCATCGCCCCGCCGACGGACATGAGGATACCTCCGAGGTAGAGCGACCACGACGTCTCCGACCAGGTTCCGCCGGGCGTCTGGTAGTGCCAATAATCGAAATAGATGTGGAAGATGTCGGGGTTTCCATCCACCGTCGACGCGCTCCACGCCAGATAGATTGGAAAGACGATGGCGATTATGGAGGCGACGAGCAGCAGGATGGGGATGCGCCTGCGTACGTTGCGCCGGTCCAAGTGCGCCAGGAACAATATCACAAGCCCTGGGGACAGCATCAGAATCGCCCACTCGAAGTGCCCCCCGCCCACGATCTCGATGATGGACTGGCCGCTCCAATCCGACACCATGTCCCCGGGGAGCCCATAAGTGTAGCATTCGACCATGAGGATGAAAGGCCCGAGCATGACGAGGATGGCGCCGAAGACCACCAGCATTCTGCACCTCCGCAGGTTCTTCAGAACAGGGGTTTCCAGGTCCATAATTGGCCCGGAACCCTCGCCTTTCGCCACCTCGGGGTCGTCCGTCGTCATATTTCCATCCGGCGGTTCACTCCACGGCGGCCAGCAGCTTCTCCCTGAACTTCGCAGGTATCTCCTTGACCTTGCCTGCGCCGTCCGTGAACACGTGCACCGTGTAGCCGTCCGCGAGCTTGGCGTCTCCCCTAGTTATCGTGTACTCGAACCTCACGGCACGGTTCCGGACTTCGGCCATCTTCGTCGTGACCTTGATGAGGTCGTCGTAGAACGCCGGCGAGGCGTAGACGCACCTCGCTTCCCTCAACACGAGGAAGCAGCCCGCCTTCTCCAGGGTGAGCATCGAGAGCTTCATCTCCCTCAATAATTCTGCGCGCCCGACCTCGAACCACTTGAAATGGTTGATGTGGTTGGCGACCCCCATCTTGTCGGTCTCGTGGTAGCGGACCCGCATCTCGGCGGCGTGAATCATTCTGCGGCCCTCCTCGGGCGTCCCGCGGCTTCCCGGACGTCGTCCATGATTTCTCTCGCCAGCTCGACGTCGTTGAGGATGAAAAGATGCACCCCCGGGGCGCCTGCGGCTGCCACTTTCCTGCACAGTTCTACGGTGTAATCGACGCAGGCTTCCTTTGCGGCCTTCGGGTTGCCCTTGATTGCTCGCTTCAATGCGCCCGGCACCTTTGCCTTGAATATGCGCTCTGCGGCCTCGACGTGCTCGGGACGCGTGACCGGGCGGATTCCGGCGACTATCGGGATATTTATGCCGGCCTTGCGCATCCTGGCGACGTAGCTCTTGTATGTCTCGGCGTCGAAGAACATCTGCGTTATGGCGAAGTCAGCTCCGGCTGCGACCTTTGCGCGCATGACCTTGAGCTCCTCCTTCGGCTCTCTCTCCGGATAGGCCGCGACGCCGATGCAGAAGTCGGACGGCGCGCCCTTTCTCATTTTTTCCCCTGCCAGCGGCAGGTAGAATCCCCTGTTCATGTCCGCTATCTGCTTCACTAAATCGCTCGCGTAGCGGTTCCGGTCCTTCGGGATGGTTTTCTGCTCCCCCTCGACGGGGTCGCCCATCACCGCCAGGATGTTCTTGATGCCGAAGTAGGCATGGTCCACCAGGAGGTTCTCCACCTCCCGCCTGCCGTGGTCGCGGGACCTGAAATGCACCAGCGGCGTGAGGCCGTACTTGGCACCTATCATGTACCCTATCGGGACGGTCCCGCCCCTCATGCTCCCCATCGCGCCCTTCGTGATGCTCACGAAGTCCGGCTTGAGGCGTTCTATCTTCTTCAGCTTGTCCAGCATTATCCCCGGCGGGTGGCCGTTGCGCGGCGGAAAGACCTCGACGGAGACGGTGAAGCGTCTCGCCAGCAGTTTCGTGACCTTGTCTTGCACGCGAGCTTATGGGCTCGGAGGCTATAAAATACTTGACAAAACCCACACCCCCCGAGAAGAGGAGCCCTGTCACGGCGTATCGCGGCCTAGACTATATTGATTTCGATATATACTTATTAAATTGTTCCTTTGCTCGCGCACCGTTGGAACAAAATATCACGGATTCCGTCTCGGGCGCGACGGGACGAACGTCCGTCAGCGCCCCCTCCCCATCGAAAGGTACAAATGGGCCAACGGATTCCCGTGGCCTGCGGGCTCTTAGATCAGTCCGGAAGATCGCTTGCTTCGCAGCAAGGGGGAATCCCGCGAGAATTCCCCCCTTGACCCCCATGGGAACCCCCCGTGGGTCGAAAAAGCAAGAGGCCGCGGGTTCAAATCCCGCAGAGTCCATTTTTTCTGTTTATCCACATCTGGATTTTGAGAAAAAATGGAAGGACTAACGGTTTCCGTCGATTACTCAGCGGGGAGTTAGTCCGTTCCCTCGACAAGAACTACATTTTACCAGCCTTGTCGAGATGGATGTTCGGCTGGCGCCTAGGAAAACATCAGCCCAAGCTCTGTCCGCATCGCCTCGCGCACATCCGGCGTCAACTCGATCGCTTTCATGCGAAACAAGGGAGCTCATCTGGTATATAGGGTTTCCACATATCAGGACCCGAAAAAAGTGATAAGCGCATGCCAGCAGAGTGATAAGCTTCTCACTTTTAGTGATAAGCGGGGGGAGCCAGTAAAAGTGATAAGCAAAGTGTGAAGCTGAAAGCGGGCACTTTCCCCCACCCCCTCGCAACCCTTATTACGCATAATCACGTTGCGCGCGCCGAGATGTCCGTCCAAGACCTAATCAGGAAGGGCGAATCCGCCACCGTCGAGTTCAAGGAGGGCTTCGACAGGGAGGCTGTCGAAACGGTGGGAGCGATGGCCACGACAAAGGGAGGCGTCGTGCTCATAGGGGTGACGGATAAGGGGATTGTAAAGGGTGTCCAGGTCGGGAGGAACACCCTGAAGGACTGGACCAACCAGATTGCGCAGAGCACTGAGATGAGAGTCGTCCCGGACGTGGACATCGAGGAAGTCGACGGCAGACAAGTCGTCGTCATCAACGTCAGAGAAGCCCCGATTAAGCCCGTATCCGTCAAGGGCAAGTGCTTCAGGCGCGTCGGCAACAGCAACAGGGTAATGACCCCTCAGGAAATCGCCGAGATGCACCTCCTGTCCACGAACTCTAGCTGGGACATGTACCCGGCGAGGGACACGACCGTGAAGGATCTCGCCCTCGCTAATGTGAGAAGGTACATGGCCGACGCAAACGCAACGGGAAGGCGCAACTTCGGCCCACGCGAGGAGCCGCTGACGGCGTTGGAGAAAATCGAGCTTCTGAAAGGCGGGAAGCCGACCTGGGCCGCCCTGCTCCTCTTCGGCAAGGAGCCGCAGAACAAGATGGTCCAGGCGACTGTCCACATAGGCCGGTTCAAGCAAGAGACGATGGTCATCGACGATGCCCTGATAAAGGGCTCGATAATCGACCAGGTGAACGACGCCATGGCCTTCGTGCGGAAGAACCTGAGCGTGAAGTTCGTGATGACCGGCAAGCCGAAGAGGGACGAGGTCTGGGACTATCCGCTGGACGCCGTGCGGGAAGCGATAATCAACGCCATCTGCCACAGGGACTACACGGACAACGCGGACATCCAGATAAAGATACACGACGACCGCATGACCATCTGGAACCCTGGCGGGCTTCCCGGAGGGATGACGATGGAGGACTTCTTCGACCCCGGGCACGGCTCCAGACCGAGGAACAAGTTCATCACCCAGGTCTTCTTCGACATAAAGTACGTGGAGCGCTATGGCCGGGGGATAAAGATGATCCTCGATTTCTGCCGCGAAGCGGGGCTGCCTGCCCCCGATTTCCAGGAGAGGTTCGGCGGATTCATGGTGACGTTCAGGAAGGATGTATACAACGAAGAGCAACTCGCCAAGATGGGGTTGAACGAAAGGCAGACAAAGGCAGTGCTCCACGTGAAGAGCGTTGGCAAGGTCACGAATAGCGAATACCTGGCACTCAACAATTGTTCTAGCAGGACTGCAAGGTATGACCTGGAGGAATTAGTGTCCAATGCCATATTCATCCGGGTGGGCTCCGGCAGGGCTACGCACTATAAGCTGGCATCGGTAGATTCTAAACCGGCAATTTAAAGGCAAAACCGGCAAAAATCCGGCAACGATTTTGCCGGGAAGAGGTTTATCGACATATCTGGCATTTGTGATGTTGATACGGCATACATCATGTAACCTTCACTTTCGCTCCCCTCCCCCAATTGCTTATATTAGCTGATATAAGCTCTAACCTCCAACAGACCGCAAGCCATTGCAACAACACGCTTGCACGAAAAGGGGGAGCCAGACATGGGTCGAATCATCAAGGATGTGGATAAGTTGGACCCGGGCTACGTGCCGGGATAGAGCCTCGTGGGGCGATTCAGGCTAGGAAATACGTCGGCGCGCTTGAGACGAGCTGGTTGATATATGCTATAAAGGAGGGGCGGGGGAAGACGGCGAGGTGGATGGTAGCGATGCATGCCGCTCCAGCGGAAGTACCGGTCGAGAGATTGGATAGGATGATTCACAAGACTGGTT
>DAIRED010000069.1:0-9284 GCA_036795795.1 Thermoplasmatota archaeon
CCAAAACCCTTTAATGCACGTCAGGGATTGAGCGGTTTATGGACTGGGGATTCATCGTCTCCGCATTCGCGGCCATATTCGTCGTGGTCAACCCCATCAGCAAGGTCATCATCTTCCCGTCGCTGACCGAGGGCTACACGAAGGAGGAGCGCGTGCGCACGATTTCCATCGCCGTCACGGCCTCGTTCGTCACGTTCGTCGCCTTCGGCATCTTCGGGCGCTTCATCTTCGACGCGCTGAACGTCGACTACAACGCCCTGCGCTTCACCGGCGCCCTGGTCATGCTCATCATCGGCCTGGACCTCATCCAGGGGAAGATGGCCCGCACGAAGCCGCAGCCCGAGGAGACGAAGGAGGTCGAGGAGAAGGACATGGTCGGCATCTTCCCGCTGGCCATACCGTTCATCTCCGGCCCCGCGGGCATCGTCACGGTGATGCTCTACCTCGCGGAGGCGCCGGGCGTCATCGAGGGCACGATGGTGCTGGTGACCTGCGCCGTCGTGTGCATAATCACGATGCTCCTCCTGCTCGAATCGCAGATGATTTACGAGCGCATAGGCTCTGTCGGCATCAAGGCCAGCGGCAGGCTGATGGGCCTCATCATCCTCGCAATCGGCTTCCAGATGCTGATGAACGCGGTGACGATATTCGTCGAGAGCCTCGGGTGGGCGTAGGCGGTCCTCAGGACGAGCGTCTCATTCAGCGTCGTTCGGCGGTCGGCTCAGCCAACATTTCAGTTCCCGCAACGAAACCCCACGCGATAACCGCGGCGACCGCGACCGCTTCGGTGAAAGGAACGGTCGCAACTACCGCGGAGACGAAGGAGACGGTTATTCCTGCGACCGCCGCCCACGCGCTGGCCCTCATCACCTTCGCCCGCAGAAAGTCGAAGGCCATAACCGCCAGCCCGACCGCGACGGGGCCGAAGAACCAGACGGTCGCAATCATGTGCCACGGACTCATCGTTATGTTCCAGACGCCGACCATCGCGAGGCCGATTGCGGCGAAAATCAGGATTGGCGCGGACCTCCGCGACGCCGGAACGCGCTCGCGCAGCGCGAGCCCGAAGACGACGAGGCACGCCCCGGCCAGCGCGCATCCGCCGCTGAAAATCGGCGCGGCGTGGTTCTCCTTGCCTCCGAGCTCCGAGAGCGTGTCGCGCCCGAGGACCCAGTCGCCCGTCGCCACCGCGGCGAGGGGCCATAGGATGGAGAACGAGAGCGCCCCCAAAATCGCGAGGTAGGGGCCGAGCCTCGCCAGGCCAGAGATGCCGTCAGCCATCCTTTCTCCTCCTCGGCTTGGCCGCGTTCAGCGGCCGCCTCTCGACCTCCAGCCGGTCCGCCGTCGGGTATTCCTCGATGACGAAGCAGGGAAATTCCACATCCGCAGCGATGTCTTCCAGCACCCACGGCGCGACCTCGACGCGCTTCATCGCGCGGTCGACTCGAATCAGCTCCGCGGGGATTTTGAATTGCCTAGCCAGCTTCAGCCTGGTCGCGCCGGGCGTCGGCGTCTCGACCACGCCCTTCAGGAGCGTGCCGTCGTCGGTCCGCAGGTCGCTCGGCAGCGCCGTCCTCTCTGCCCTCCGTAGCAGTCGGTTCCGGAGCTGGATGCCATCCTTGAACGACGCGGAGCAGTAGTGCAACGCGTACGGTCCCTTCCATTTTTCGACAATGCCAGCAGCCATCTTCTCCGAGCCGAGCACGCCGCTGTGGACGTCGTCCTTGACGGCGAAGCCGTGCGCCTTGAGCTCGCGCCAGTTCGTCTCCGAGAACTCGAGCTCGTTGAGGTTGACGAAGGAGATTTCGGTGGATTTCAAAGCATCGAGAAGCTCCGCCAGCGGCGAGCCTGGAATCGTTGGAACCTCGATGCCGACGTCCATCCCGGCCTTGGCAGCCGCGCGTATGGCAGCGGGGTATCCGCTCTTCCCGAACCGCTTCCAGACGCCTGTGGGGGGATGAAACCTTATCTCGTCCAGGCCGGCTCGGGCGAGCGCCTTCACCTTGTCCGCGTCTGACGAAGCGGTGTAGAGGTGGATGTGGAAATCCCTGCCGAACTCGTGCTTCAACCCCCGCACGTATCCAGCCGTCCTCCGCATCACTACGAGCGGGTCGCCGCCGGTGACGCCCGCGCCCTCGGCGCCGATGGCCTCGGCCTCGCGCACGACGTCGCTCCACCGCCTCACACGCATCTCGTCGGCGAAGGTCACGTCCTTGTCGGACTTCGCGTCCGAGAGCGGGCAGTACCAGCACGACGACGGGCACAGTCCGGTGACCAGCAACACGAGCTTCGAGCCCCGGGCGCAGAGTCTGCAGCCCTCCGGCAGCTTGCCGCTGACCAGGGAGCCCAAAGGGAGAGACCTCATCATCGACGACGTATGGAGCGACGGCTAAAATAAGTTGCCTTGGAGGATTAGTTTTAGATACGCATAATGTTATCACCCTTCGCCATGTCCGTCATCGTCGTCGTCGGAATGCCAGGTTCGGGGAAGGAGGAGTTCGTCAGCGCGTCCGAGGCCAAGGGTTACTCGCTTGTCCGGATGGGCGACGTGGTCCGGGACGAGGCGAAGAAGCGCGGGCTCCAGCTCGACGACCTGGCCATCGGCGGGCTCGCGGCGAGCGAGCGCCAGCAGAACGGCCCGACGATATGGGCCGAGCGCACGCTCGAGCGCGTCAAGGGCGACAAGTGCATCATCGACGGCACGCGCAGCCTCGACGAGGTCGAACGCTTCAGGCAGGCCTTCGGCCAGCGCCTTTTGCTCGTGGCGGTATTCGCGCCGGAGCGCACGCGCTACGACCGCCTGTCCAAGCGCGGGCGAGGCGACGACCCGAAGAGCATCGACGAGTTCCGCAAGCGGGACAAGCGCGAGCTGGGTTGGGGGCTGGGGAGCGCCTTCGCCAGCGCGGACCTGGTCATAGTCAACGACGCCACCGTCGACGGGTTCAAGGAGAAGGCAGCCAAGCTCCTCGAGAGGCTCGACAATGAAGAGAAAAGTCAGGCCGGCCAGGCGTGAGGACCTCCCGAGGCTCCACGAAATCGAGAGGGGATGTTTTCCAGGGCCGGAGCAGCTCACCAGGGGACAGCTCTCCGCGCTCGCATTCAGGGTCGACGTCGCGCCGCTCGTGGTCGAGCTGGACGGGCGCGCCGTCGGCTTCGCCCTCGTGCATTTCCACGGCGACGCCGCGCGCCTCCTGACCATCGACGTAGACGAAGCCGCCAGGGGTACGGGCTGCGGGCGCGCGCTGCTGGATGCCGCCGAGGACGCGGCTCGGGAGGCAGGATGCGCCTCCATCGGCCTGGAGGTGCGGGTCGGCAACGCCGGCGCGATAGCGCTTTACGAGAAGGCTGGCTACGCGCGGCTCAGGAGGGTGCGCGACTACTACCCCGACGAGTCGGGGAACCCCGAGGACGCGCTGGAGATGGCGAAGTCCATCCACAGGCCGCAATAGATTTAAAGGGGTTGGCAGTATTGGGTGACACAGCGCCCGCGCGAGGACGCGGGGGAAGTGAGCGAGATGAAGCAGTTCAAGATAGATGAAGTCAAGGCCAGGGACATAATGTCGAGCAAGCTCGTCGTGACCGAGCCGGAGGAGACCCTCTCCGAGGTCATCGGCAAGATGAAATCGCACGACGTGAGCGAGCTGCCGGTATGCCGAGGCCAGAAGATGGTCGGAATAGTCAGCTACGACACCCTCATCAAGAGGAGGAGCCTGCCGCTCTCGACCAAGGTCTCCAACCTAATGACACTGCCGCCCAGCATCTCCGAGGACCAGCCGATAACCGAGGTCGCGGAGGCTCTGCTGACTTCGGGCTACCGCGCGCTGCCGGTCATCGACCGCAAGGGCGCGCTCACCGGCATCATCTCCAGGCACGACCTCATGAGCACCATCCCGAAGATAAAGACGCTCAGCGCCATCAAGGTCTCCGAGATAATGACCAAGGACCCGTTCTGCCTCTCCGAAAACGACCCGGTCGAGAAGGCCAAGGTCACCATGACCAAGTACGACGTCAAGTCGATGCCAGTCACCGACGCCAAGGGTCGCCTCACAGGCGTCATCGGCATAAAGGACGTGGCCGGCCTGGCAGTCGGCAGCGCGAGGATAAAGGAGAAGCGCAGCAGGATGCCGCGCGGCGACGGGGCGATAGTCAGCGTCATGGTCAAGGACGCGATGCAGTCCCCCGCCATCGAGATTGGCCAGGACAGCGAGATTACCGTCGCCATCGCGACGATGGCGAAGAACAAGATTTCCACCATCGTCGTCGTACAGAACGGCACCATCAAGGGCGTCATCACCCAGTACGACCTCGTCGAGCTGCTGGCGAGCTTCAGGGAGGAGAAAGGCGTCTACGTCCAGATAACCGGACTGGAAGAGTCGGACACCTCCTGCTACGACCTGATGTACGAGCAGATACTCAAGACCATGACGCGCGTGAACAAGCTCGTCAACCCGAAGGTCTTCAACATCCACGCCACCACCCACCACGACACCGGCGGCGAGGTCAAGTACTCCATGCGCGGGCGCCTGACGACCGACCACGAGATGTACTACGCCAAGGCGAACGACTGGGACGCGCTCAGGGCGCTGGACGAGCTCCTGAACGTCCTGGAGAAGCTGGTCAAGAAGGACAAGGAGCGCAAGCTCGACGAGCGCAAGCTCGGCGGCAAGCGCCGGTAGGGTCGCTCGCCGTTAGCTTGAAATAAAGCCTCGCCCACCCTGTCGCTTCGCGCTACAGGTTCCACTGCTCGGCGTGCGTCTTCTTGCAGGCCTCGACCGCATTCGCCCCGACGCACTCCGTGTCGGAGACTTTGTCGAACTCCAGGGGCATCTCCTCGCCCTCGAACGACTTCACGACGCCGGCGACTACCTCCGCGAGAGACTCGGGATGGTAGCCACCCTCCAGCAAGAAAGCCGTGCGCCCCTGGCAGACTCGCTTCGAGACGTCCAGGGTCTTCCGGCAGACGTCCACGTAACCTTTGGATGAGAGGGTCAGCGACGCCAGAAAGTCCTTGTAGTGCGAGTCGACGCCGAGGCTCACGATGACGGCGCCTGGCTTGAACTCCTCCACCGACGGGCCGATGACCTCGTCGAACGCCTTCGCGAAGGTCGCATCGCCCGAGCCGGACGGCAGCGGGATGTTGATGGTGTACCCCTTGCCGGCTCCGGTGCCGACTTCGGTGAAGTACCCGGTCCCGGGGTAGATGCCCCACTGGTGGGTCGAGATGTATAGCACGTCGGGGTCATCGAAGAAGATGTTCGACGTCCCGTTTCCGTGGTGGACATCGTAGTCGATTATCGCCACTCGGCCAGCATCCTGCAGGAGCCCCTTTGCCGCGACCGCTGCGTTGTTGATGTAGCAGAATCCCATGCTCTGGCCCTTCGTAGCGTGGTGGCCAGGCGGCCTCGCGAGCGCGAAGTAGGGTTTTTTCTCCTCAAAAGCGCGCCGCGCGGCCAGCAATGCCCCCCCGGCGGCGTTGAGGGCGTTCTGCCAGCCGTCGGCCATCAGGTACGTGTCCGGGTCGATGTACCCGGCTTCGGCGGTCCTGAGCTCGGAAAGGTAGTACTTCTCGTGGACCGCCTCGACTTGAGCGAGCGTTGCGGGCTCGGGCTTCAACGAGCCTTCCATCAAGCCTAGCGACTCGAGCTTCCTCACGATGGTCCCGGTCCTGGCCGGACTCTCGGGGTGGTCCCCTGGCTGGGTCTTGGACAGGTACGTTTCGTGAAAAACTACGCCCATGTGGGAGGAAATGTCACGCGGCCCTATAACCTTTTTTCCAGAAAGGATTAATAATTCCTCGTCTCTCCCAGCGCCGATGACAAAGGTAGGCGTCGTAGGCGTCGGCTCGATGGGCAGGAACCACGCGCGCGTGCTCTCCGAGATGGGCGCCCTCGCAGGCGTAGCGGACCTCGACGCGAAGGCCAGGAACGAAGTCGCCGCCAAGTTCGGCGTCAAAGGCTACTCGGATTTCCGCGAGATGCTCCCGCACGTCGACGCGCTGGTAGTCGCCGCCCCCACGGCGATGCACAGGCAGACCGCCGTCGAGGCGATGGAGGCAGGCAAGCACGTTCTGTGCGAGAAGCCGATTGCGGCGTCCATCGAGGACGGCAGGGCGATGCTCCGTGCCGCGGAGAAGGCCGGCGTCGTGCTGGCCGTCGGGATGATTGAGCGCCACAACCCCGTAGTCGCATTCGCGAAGGAGGCTCTGGCGAACGGCAGGTTCGGGGAGCTGGTCTCCCTCTCGGCGAGGCGCGTCTCCTCTATGCCGGGGCGGATACGCGACGTGGGCTGCGTCCTCGACCTGGGCATCCACGACATCGACGTGATGAGGTATCTGGTCGGCGCTCCGGTGCGGAGCGTGTACGCGCTCGGCGGCAGGCACAGCAACGCGCCGTTCGAGGACCACGCCGACGTGCTCATCGAGTTTGCCGACGGCAAGACCGGCATCTCCCAGACGAACTGGCTCACCCCGATGAAGGTCCGAAAGCTCTCGCTGACGTGCATGCGCAACTTCGTCGAGCTGGACTACATGACCCAGGGCGTCACCATCTCGTCGTCGCAGTTCATGGCCCTCGACCAGGGTGACCTTTTCCACGCGCCGCTCGAGTTTGACATCCGCAACATCTCCTTGAAGAAGCAGGAGCCGCTGAAGAACGAGCTCGGTGACTTCCTGGCGGCGGTCAAGACTGGGGGCGCACCCCTCGTCTCCGGTGCCGAGGGCCTGGAGAGCATGAGAGTTGCGCTCGCGGCCATTGAATCATCGGCTAAGAAGGTCAAGATAGACATGGATAATTTCGGAGGCTGAACGATGCCAACAGTGTATGGAAAGTCCAAGATAGGCAAGGGAACGTACCTCGGACCGAACGTCGTCATCGGACACCCGGGCAAGGACGACAAGGCCATCCTCCTGTCGGGGGAGTTCGACAAGCTGGAGGGGGCGCACGTCGGCGAAGGCTGCACGATACGCGACTTCTCCATCATCTACAACAAGACCCGGTTCGGGAACAACTCCCAGACCGGCCACTACACCCTCGTTAGGGAGAACACAACGGTCGGGGACAACACCCTCCTCGGGACGAACACCGTCGTCGAGAATCTGGTGAAAATCGGCAACCGCTGCAGCATCCAGACCGCCGTCTACATCCCGACGAACATGGAGATAGAGGACGACGTCTTCGTCGGCCCGCGCGTCTGCTTCACCAACGACAAGTACATGGGGCGCACGAAGGACCCGATGATTGGCGCCCACGTGTGCCGCGGCGTCCGCATAGGCGCCAACAGCACCATCCTGCCGGGCGTCCGAATCGGCAAGGAGGCTTGCATAGGCTCCGGTTCCATCGTGACCAAGGAGGTCGAGGAGTACGCCATCGTCGCCGGCAACCCGGCGCGCAAGATTGGCGTCGTCCCGATGGAGCACAGGAAGTTCTGAGGTGGGCCAGATGATACCGATAGGCAAGCCAGTCCTCGGCGACGAGGAGAAGCGCGCGGTGATGGCGGTTCTGGATTCAGGGATGCTCGCGCAGGGCAAGGTCGTCGCGGAGTTCGAGCGCCAGTTCGCCGAGTACGTCGGCGCGAAGTTCGCCATCGCCGTCGGGAACGGCACGCAGGCGCTGCACGTGGCGTACCTGGCGGTAGGCATGAAGCCAGGCGACTCGGGGGTCGCCCCGGACCTCACCTTCGCCGCGTCTGCGACACCGATGCTGCACATCGGCGCGGTGCCGGCGCTCTCCGACGTCGAGGAGGAGTACTTCGGCATGGATGTTGATGCGGCGCGGAAGCTGGTCACCAAGAAGACGAAGATGCTGGCCCCCGTCCATCTATACGGGCACCCCGTGGACCTCAAGCCACTTCAGGACCTCGCCAGGGAGAAGGACCTGTGGCTCGTCGAGGACGCCTGCCAGGCGCACGGAGCCGAATACAAGGGCAAGCGCGTCGGCTCCATCGGCGACATAGCGTGCTTCAGCTTCTACCCCACGAAGAACATGACGACGGGCGAGGGCGGCATGATAACGACGAACAACCAGAAGCTAGCCGAAATCTGCAAGCTCCTCCGCAACCACGGCCAGGAGGGCATGTACTCGCACGCGCTGCTCGGCTACAACTACCACATGACCGAGATTGCCGCGGCCATCGGGATAGAGCAGCTGAAAAAGCTCCCCGCCGCCATCGAGTACCGGCGCAAGCTGGCCAAGCTCTACAACGAAGAGCTGGACGGCGTCGTGATGACGCCGGGCGAGGCCAAGTGGGCGCGCCACGTCTACCACCAGTACACCATTAGGGTGAGGAAGAACCGCGACAAGCTCGTAGAGACGCTGGCCAAGGAGGGAGTAGGCTCGCGCGTCTACTATCCAGTGCCGCTCCACACGCAGAAAATCATGAAAGGCAACTGCACGCACGGCAAGAACCCGATTGTGGCGAAGCTGACCAGGGAAGTTCTGTCGATTCCGGTGCACCCGTCGGTCTCCGTGGACGACGCCGGGAGGATTGCGGGCATCATCAAGAAGTTCGCCAAGTCGAATTGACGCGCGACGGCGCCAGCCGGATTCCATCATAGTGGGGCAATCGCGGCCGCCGGTGAGCCAGCCTTTATATCTCTCCATCACGATTCAGGTTCGATGGCCGACGCAGCGAAGAGCTTCAAGGTCGTGCTTCTGGGCGAGGGCGCCGTCGGCAAGACGTCGCTCGTGCGCAAGTTCGTCGAGGGCGCGTTCAGCGACGACTACATCACGACCATCGGCGTCAACGTGAAGAAGAAGATTGTCGGTTCGACGACGCTCATGATATGGGACATCTACGGCCAGAAGTCCCGCCCGGAGCTGCACATGGCCAACTACCGCGGCGCCGCCGGCGCCTTCCTGGTCTACGATTCCACCCGCAAATCAACCTTCGACAACCTCGAGACGTGGCTCTCGGACCTCTTCAAGGTCACGGGCTCCGTGCCGGTCGTCGTCCTAGGCAACAAGCACGACATCATCAAGGACTTCGAGCGGGACGCCAGCGTCGATGTCGCAGCCTCGCTCCCGGGCAAGTTCGACGAATACATGCTGGTGCGCCACGCCCAGGTCGTCGACGCCTACGTCAAGCTGTACGGTTCGGCCCCGAAGTTCGAGCCCGTCCCGCTGGCCAACCTTGTGAAGTGGGCCGGGATGGGCCGCAACGAGCGAGGGCTCAAGCTCCAGTTCTTTCCGACGAGCGCCAAGACGGGGGAGAACGTCGAGGAGGCGTTCGGGGCGATGGTGAAAGCGCTGAGGGGTGAGCTGGATGGGTGACAGGATTTCTGTAGATTC
>DAIRED010000070.1:0-9261 GCA_036795795.1 Thermoplasmatota archaeon
TACTGGCCTTGACGAGCCCGAGAACGGGGAGGAAGTGCGCAACGCGTTCGGGAGCAACATCGCGTTCAGGAAGGCCGCGCTGGTCGAGGCTGGAGGATTCTCGGGAAACCTGGGAAGGGTGGACGAGCGCCAATCGACGTCCGAGGAGGTCAGCGCTTGCATCGCCGTCAAACGCAACAATCCCCTCGCCAAGATAATCCACGTCCGCGGAGCCGAGGTCTCCCACCGAGTTTATGCTAGCAGAGCTACGCCGGCATTCTACCTCCGGAGGGCCTATGGAGAAGGCGCCTCCAAGGCGAAATTGCGTAAAATTCTTTCATCTGGCTCTAAGAACGAGGGCTTGTCTAAAGAGATACCGTACCTGATGAAAACCATGACGGATTCCAGGGACACGAGCGGGGCGAAAAACCTGATAGCCCTGTTCGTCTCTTGGGGGCTGACGGCGTCGGTCGCCATGGGATTTTTTTCGGGACGATGGCGGGGTCCTCATGATTAATGGATGGGACCGATTCGTAAAGCACAGAGCCCTTCTTCCTCCGATGGCATTGCTGCTCTGGGCGGCCTCGATGGCGACCATGAAATTCGAGCTCGGCCCTGGAGGCTTAGTCTACTGCATCCCAGCGCTCTATTATCTGGCTTTTGGACTGTTAGCGGTTTCCTTCGCCCTGATGGTCAAGTACGGGGCGAGGACTATCGATTACGCATTCTCCACCACCGTTCTGGTGCTGATGCTTTTCACGACTCCTGCCCTCGTCGAGGGGGTGGCCAGGATATCGAACTCGTGGGACAAATACGGATATCTGGACTATGCGCTTAGGTATGAGGGGCTCGATAGGGCGCGCGCATTCTTCCACACCTGGCCCGGATTGTATCTGCTCGGGGTCTCCATCGTCGACGTGACCGGTCTCGACCCGAACGGATTCCTTTTGATGTACCCGACCATGCTCATGATGGCCACCGTCCCCGTAGTGGTCGCCCTCGCCAAGGCGTTGGGCCTCGATAAAACCGCCTCGTGGATGGCGGCGTGGTTTTTCCTCATCGCAAATTGGGTCGACCAGGAGCACTTCACGTCGCAGGGGCTTGGGCTGACGGTGGCGCTCGTCCTACTGCTGGTCGCCGTCAAGTTACTGGCCAAAGGCTCGTTCGATGTGAAGCTGATGGTTTGCTTCGTGACATTTTCGGCCCTACTCTTCGCAACTCACTTCCTAACCTTCCTCTTCACAGCCTGCACCATCCTCCTTTTCTGGCTGATTTCTCCGAGCCGGGCGGCATTTGGGAAGGTGTTGGCGTCGAAGCGCAACCGGGTGATAATGGCCGTCTCCGTCGTCGCAGCGGTGGTGGCGTTCGTTTACATCTGGGATTTCGCTTCGTACTATCTTTCCACCATATTCGGCGGGGGACCGCAGGTGTTCGCGATGTTTAGCGGATATCTGGACAAGATGTTCTCGGGCGGCGCCGAGCATCAGCTTGCACTCTACGTGCGCGTGGCATTCAGCGGAGTCGTGCTGGCCCTTCTCGCATGGTGGCTCCTCAGCATCCGGAAGGAGAACCCTTCGAGATTCAAGTTCATGGCGGCGATGGTGGCATCGGCAATCGCCCCGGCGTTCGTTCTGTCATACGGGGGTGAGATACTGCAGAGATTCTTCCTCTTCAGCCTCATCCCGATTTCGCTCATGATGGTCGCGCTTGTGAAAGACAGGAAGGCGGCCGCCATCGTTTTCGTCTTCGCTCTCCTGCTACCCGTGCACCTCGTCGCGCACTACGGCAACGAACGCATGGACTATATGCCGGCATCGGAAATCGAAGCCACGAACTTCTTCTTTGAGCACTCGCTGCGCGGGGATGTCGTGGTCAGCGGGCGCAACTACCTTGACCACCGTGACCGGGAACTGCACTCGAACCGGGCATTCACAATCTCTGAGATTGAGGGTGAGGGAAACAGGACCGTCTGGGTGTCCTCTTCTCTGGCTGAAACGCTCGATTTCTACCACGGCGATACCACCACGGTTCCGGAAGCCGACGCCCTGCTGGCCTCCGGGGATTTCAATAAGATTTACTCCAATGGCCGTGTCGAAATCTTCAAGACCTTCTGACAGAGACGTCCAGTATGCGCTTCAGGAGCGCCTCGTTCTGCGCGCTGCGATCGAACCTCGCCAGCAGCTCCTCTTTCCGCGAAGCCTGCCGCTCCTTCACCTGACGGTGCTCGGCCACCGCTTTCAGCCATGATGCCTCGACCTCGGAGGGGTCGTGCGAGTGCACCGCCCACCCGCATCCGAGCTCGCCGATGAGCCGGTCGATGGCTGAGCCCTTCGGGGTTATCGCCAGAATCGGCAAGCCCGTGCACACGTATTCGAACACCTTGGTGCCCACTGCTGTCATGGCCTGAGGGTCCGAGAAGTCCATCGAGTAGAGGCCGATATCGGAGCTAGCTAACAACCCGAGGAGGGTTTTGTTGGGAACGTTGAGCAGCAAGACGTTTTTGCATTTGATGAAATCCTTCGTCCGCGCATCGGCGGGCGGGCGTCCCGAGAAGAATGTCAGCGTGATGCTAGTCCCGGAAGATTGTAACTTACTATATGAGTGTATGAAGGATTGAGGAGAGTAGTAACTCACGCCGAGGTCGCCCGTGTAAACAATCTTGACGGCATTTTCTGGAACGTCGATACCCACTGCCTTGTAGAGGTCGGACATTTTCGCGCTGGCCGACGCCTCACGGACGTCCCCCGCGGGTACGCCGTTCCTCACGATGAGCACCTCCCTCGCGCCCATTGATTTTAGGACGACTGCGATGGGCTCGCGCTCCGCCACGACGAACTCAGCGCCAGACACCAGCCTAGCGATTTTCGAACGCATCACATACCCCAGCAGGGGCGTCGCCGCTCGCGCAATGGGCATCCTGGAATTCATCTCGGAGATTAGCTGCCCCATCCATTCGTCGCGCCATTCCAATGCGTATGGCACGCCCGCATCGAGGCAAGCTTCGGCGCTGCCAGCCACGACACCCGGCGGGGACGAGATGTATGCCAGGTCGAAAGGACGCTCCTCGATTTCGTGCCTGGCTAAATTCATCCACTTCGCGTACACGAAAGGGTTCGGGTCGTTGACTCTCATTGCTTTATACGCAGCTGGCACCTCCGTTCGAGCGACCGTTATCTTGGCGTTTTGAGGCGCTTCGGGGTCGGCAGCCCTCGCGAACGGCCTGACGTTCCAGGCGACCACTCTAACGCTCTCTACCCTATCCGAGGCGGCGGCTTTCTCCGCGATGCTTTTCAGACGGACTGCTGCTGAAGAAATCTGCGGGGGATAATACGCCGAAAAGATTGTGATTCGCATCGTTCACCAGAGCCCTACGCGACCAGGACATTCAGGTGCAGTTCGTTCGCTTCGGTGCCGTTCACGATGACGAAGTAGACGGTGTGGTCGCCCACGGAATCTATGGCGAACGAAACGTGAATCTCATGTAATTCCCCCGGGTCGGCGCTGAAGTTGTAGGAGAACGCCGTCCCGTTGGCCAGTAAGAGTGGAGCAGCAATACCAGAAGAGCCCGTAATGTACACGGTGGAGTTTGCCGGAGCCCCAGAGCCGTATTCAGACAGGCCGACTAGGAGAGTGTAATGTGTCGTGCCGTTCTCTTGGCAATCTACTCCAACGGTCACCGATGCGGGAGTCCCGGCAGTCATATTCCTCGGATAGTGGGATGTTCCTCCGCTGGAGTCCAGAAGGTAGAACTCGGTGTACCCTTCACCAGCGGGGGGGTTCATGACTAGCCATCCCACGAGGACGAGAGAGATGGCAACGATGACGGATGCCGCGATCGTGGTTGGTTCGCGCAACGACAGCGAGCCGTCCTTTTTGAAAGCCTCGACAATCGTGAACGGCTCCTCTCCCCCGCCAATTGCTGATAACCTTCTGAATGCGGCGACGCCCGCCAGAGCGAAGATGATGCCATAGGTCGTTCCAAGCACCGCGGCTTCGCTGAGGTTCAATGCCCAGTCCATCACCAGAAGGGCGAAGACCGTGACCGCGACGCTCAGCCCAATGGAAAGCGCGACGAAGCTCCAAATAGATTCCAGATCGCCATTCTTCGGCCAAAGACTGATGCACAGCAGGTACCCCGGGAATATGAGAATGACCGGCAGACCCAGTATCGTCCTGAGCCATGCCTCGTCGGGAACTGCGAACACAGCCGTAGCTGAGGCGCAAGTAAAAGCGACAATAACTATGAAGTCGCTCCAAATATCGGCGGGGGATTTCATCTAGATCGCCCCCGCGCCGCCTTCGAAGCTCCCCTTATGCAAATCGTAATGCGCCCCCGCCGACTTCCACGTGCTCCGGTCGTGCGACGCTATTATCACCGTCGTGCCGAACTCCTTGTTCGCCATCCGGAACGTGTCGTGCACGAGCCGGGAGTTGTCCTCGTCGAGCGACGCCGTCGGCTCGTCCGCCAGGAGGACGGTCGGATTGTTCGCGAGCGCCCGCGCCACCGCGACGCGCTGCCTCTCGCCGCCGGAGATTTCTGACGGAAATCTCTTCGCGTAGCCGCCTAGCTCGAACGTCTCCAGGAGCTTGCGCGCCCGTTCCTTGGCGTTCTTCTCGTTGGCAATCCTCATCGGGAGCATGACGTTTTCGAGCACGCTGAGGTCCCCTATCAAGTTGTGGGTCTGGAAGACCATCCCTATCTTGCGCAAGCGCGCACCGGCCAGCTCGCGCTGCGACAGCTTCCCCGTGTCGAAGCCGCCGAGGCATATCCGGCCCTTCGATGGCACGTCCATGCAGCCGAGGAGGTTGAGCAGGGTGGTCTTGCCGCTGCCCGAGCGCCCCGTGATGAGCACGAACTCGCCGGGCGGAACCGAGAGGTTCACGTCCCTGAGGACGTAGTGGCTGCCGTCGTAGGTCTTCCAGACCCCCTCGACCAGCACCGACTGGGACTGAGCATCCCCGACCGATAGGGATTTATCATCCATAGGTTTATCAAGTCGTAATCTGGTTCGTCGATAAAAAGGTTGTTAGCTAGGGAGCGGTCGGAGAGATGGCAAACCTCTGGTTCAGGATGATGTCGAGGAGGAGCAGGCGCGCGACCTGGACCATCGTCGGGCTCGGCCTGTGCGCGATGTACCTCACCGGGACCATCTCGCTCGTCGGCGGGCTCCACCAGACGACCGCGGGCATCGCCGACAATTTTCAGCAGGGACCGGTAATTGCCTTCGAGGGCGACAACTTCTTGGGCAGCCGCATCGGTGTCGACAATGCGGAAGGGGTCTCCTGCGCCTTGGTCTCCCTTGCCGAGGTGCGCATCGCCGCCGTCGGGCAGACCGTCTCGGTCACAACCTACGCGGCGAACGTCGAGGACCCGGAGGGAATCATGAAGATGCCGGCCGCCAACCTCACCAGGGGGAGCGCCCTAATCGGCTCGTCCCTCGCCAGCAGGTTCTCCGACCTCGGCGTTGAGCTCTACGCCGGGACGCTGCTGTGGCTCACCGGACCGGACGGCCCGGTCCAGGTCGGCGTGCAGGCCATATACCCGTCGAGCGTGCTCGTGCCTTCGGACTGGATTATCGTCTCCGCGCGGGACCTCGCAGTCGCCGACGCGCGGACGGACGGCAACTTCTCCTTCGCGGTGCTGGCCGAGGGGGACGAAGCCGGAGAAACCATTCTCGAATCCCGAGGCATCCACTCCCAGAACTCGATGGCGGTCATCAACTTCTTCGAGAGGGGCATCTACCAGATAGAGGGGGCGCTCTGGGGACTCATCGCCATCACGTCGATAATCGTCGGGCTGCTGGTGTACAGCACTTTATCGATAGAGGTCGGAGTGCGCAAGGAGGACATCAGACTCTTGAAAAAGATGGGAGCGATGCCCGTGCGCGTGGCTGCGCTCTTCACCGGAAGAGGCGCCTACCTTGCGCTCCTCGGCGCGGCCGTCGGCATAGCCGCCGGATACCTTGCGGCGAACCTGCTCATCTCGGCTGCATCGGTGCGCGGGCTCTCCACGTTGATAGTGCCCAAGGCCGACCTCTTCTCGCTGGCGGTCCCGTTCGCGATAGTCCTCGCGGCAGGGCTCGTCGGGGCGCTCATACCTGCGGCCAGGGCCGCCAGGGAATCGATGGGGGGTGCCGCGGAATGATGGTTCGTGCGCCTGGTGCGAGTCGGGAGGCTGTGGAATGATTGTGCGCGCCGCTAGATGCCACGCGGAGGCATCCGCATGATCCTCGACCGCAAGGCGTGCTTCGCCGGCGTCGCCATCTGCTCGCTCCTCTTCGCTCTCTCAATCCCGATGCTGCTTGGAATCGGAAACCTTCCCGAGGAGGCATTCGGCCAGGACGTCCTCACGCTCTCGCAGGTCAGCTCGGCGGACCCGATTGAGGAGTCGATAGCGACCGGCCTGAGCGAGGTCGAGGGCGTAAGTGCCTGCTCGCCCGAGGTCTACTCGTTCTGCGTCATCGGAGAGGAGCCGGTCTTCGTGCGCGGGGTCGTGCTTGACGAATTCCTCAAGATAGACGGCTCCGCCCTCAAAGACGGCGCGCTGAACGAGTCGTGGCGCTTCGCCGTCGTGGGCGAGAGCCTCGCGGAGAGGCTCGGCGTCGGAGTGGGAGACCGCCTTGTCCTCACGGGGTCGATATCCCCGAGCCTGGCCGAAGTCAACGTCACGGGCATCTACCAGTCAGCCAACGGCACGAACGATTTGCTCGTCCCGCTCTGGATTGCGCGCCCCCTGTGCGGACTCGGTGGCGACTACGTCCACGCGATGAGGCTGCGGGCGTCGAACATGAGCGCCGTATCCGAATACCTGCTGGGCACCGGGAGCCCCGTGGTCATCTCCGAGGGTGGCGGCTCGGCCTCGACCCCGATAAACACCAATTCGACCGTCACGCCGGAGCAGCAGCTCGCTCTGCGCTACCTGGACAGCCCGTCGTTCAAGGCATCCAACGGCAGCTACGTGAGCCTCTTCGTGCAGGAGGGCACGGAGAACGTCCAGGTCGTGATTGTGGGATTCATCGCGCTCGAGGGCGCCCTCACGTTCATCGGCACCACCGCCGTCCTGGCCAGGGGATTCTCCAACAAGCGGAAGGACATCGGAGTCCTGGCGGCGATAGGCGCTTCGAGGGAGCGAATCGTGCTAATCGCGCTGACGGAGGTCGCGCCTGTCGCGCTCGCCGCCTGCCTGCTGGGCGTCTCCGCGGGGATGGGGGCGGCGATGCTCGCCCGCGACGCTGGCGCGGTCGTCATGTTCGGGCGCGCGGTCGAACCCATCCTCACCCTCGGCCTCGCGTTAATCATCTTCGCGTCGACGCTGCTAATCGCGCTGGCGGCCGGCGCGGTCGCCGCCTACTCGCACGCGTCTGCGAAACCGGAGAGCACGATGCGCGAATCCGGAGAGGAGAAGCTGGGAGGCGCGGGAATCGCATTGGATGAGGCGCTGGAGGGCATATGAAACAGCGTTGGACCCTCCTATTGCTAGTCGCAATCGTCGTGACCGCCTTCGCCGTCCGACTCGTCCCCTACGTGTCGTCGCCGTATCCGTACAACGTCGACGGCTACCCACTTGTGAAAGGCGCGGAGCGCATCATCGAGGACGGCAGCTGGTCAACCGAGGACACGGGATCGGGGCTGGAGGCGTACAACTCGAAGATGCCTGCGTTCTCTTACCTTCTGGCCGAGTTCTCGATGGTCACGGGGATGGAGCCGATGGCGTGCATCCAGCTGCTGACGGCGCTGCTTGGCGCGGCCTGCGTCGTGCTGGGGTTCGCGCTCGCGAAGCGACTGACTGGCAGCGACGCGGCGGCGCTCGGCTGCGCGGCATTTCTCGCCTTCCAGGGGTTCTTCGTCTACGCCACCGTCGCGGCCTGGAAGGAGGGGCTGGGGATGCTCCTTATGCTGATGGCGTTCCTGCTCTTCGAGGGCAGGGCGGACCCGAGGAAGCGCCACCTGCTAGCGCTCGTCCTGCTGCTCCTGCCGATGACGCACCACCTCACCACGCTAGTCGCCTACTCGTTCGTATTCATGGCTGCGACGGCCGAGGCGGTCGCCAGATGGCGCGAGGACCGGCTCGGGTGGGACTGGATGTCCTGCGAGGGCGCGACCTTCGGTGTCCCGGTCGCCTTTGCGTATGCGTACTACACCAGCGTCGAGATGGAGTTCTTCTCCGACGTCAACAACGCGAACGACGCTGCGCTGCTGGCGTCCGCGGTGCTCATCGGCGCGATTGTGGCCATCCTCCTCTCGCTTCCTGCGATGTCTAAGCCCTGGTTCGTCTTCGAGGCGAAGCCCGGCAGGGCGACGGCAGCGCTCCTTTTCGACGAGAAGTCCCTCGCACTGCTCGTCGGATACGGCGTGCTGGCCGTCAACTCCCAAATCACCGTCTTCCCCGGCACGCACTACACCAGCGAGGCGCTGATAATCGGCATCGCGCCGCTGATTCCAGTCTTCCTGCTGGCGATAGCGGGGTTCAACCTCGTGCGATACTCGAGCAGCCCTGCGAAATCCGTCCTGGCCGCGATGGCGCTCGCGCCGCTCTTCCTGCTGGTCTTCGCGATGGCCAAATCCTACGACCCGGCGTCGTTCTTCGTCGCGTACCGCCTGCTGGACTACCTGGACCCGTTCGTGGCTGTCGGGGCGGGGGTCGGCCTCGCATACCTCATCGCGGCCGCCGGAAGGAAGCTGGGACCGCGTGCGGATGCGCCCGCCGGAAGCGTTGGAGCTACCTCGCAATCTTCGCACATGTCGTCTGTCAAATTCTCAAGGCGCGCCCGCGGAGCGGCCCTCGCGCTCGGCGCGTGCTTCGTCGTCCTGGTCGCATCGACCGCGCCGATGGCGTACGACTGGGAGCGCGTCTTCGGCATCAGCAGCGAGACAAAGCCGCAGCAGTTTCAGGCCATAAGCTGGGCGGACGAGGTTGGCATGGCTAGCCTCACCACGGACCAGTGGAACGCCGACATCGCGGCGCCGTACTTCGAGATGGACGCGGACCAGACGCTTCCGTACCACCTGCGCGACGGCAAGGGCTACGGCCCGGAGCCGATGCTGCTGGAGGAGGAGTGGAAGGAGCGGGGAGCACAGACGCCCCTGTCTGGACGATTGCCGATTCCGGCCGCGAACTTCGACAAGGTCGTCGCCGACGGGAACCTGGTGTACTCGTGCGGGCCGGTCGGCGACAGGGTATATATTGTAATTCCGTGATAATATCCCGTGATAAAATCTCTATGCCCAGCTTTAACAAAGTAACGATGCTCTTGCATCAACCGTACATGTTCGGGACAGCTT
>DAIRED010000071.1:0-9259 GCA_036795795.1 Thermoplasmatota archaeon
CGTCGAGCTCAACACGAACAGGCAGTACACGCGCCTCGAACGGTCGTTCTACCGCCTGTGGCCGGACCTCTACCGCGAGATTGGGCGGGCCGGCGGATGCCTATCGACGGGCTCGGACGTCCACGAGCACCTGGCCGACCTGGGGAACGTCTCCGACGCGGAGGAGTTCGCGCGCTCCGTGGACGCGGAGGCGTGCCTGGAGCGATGCCTTGCCAGCATCCGGAAGCATGCGGGGCAAAGAATTATATAGGCTACCCAGGATAATTGTCCGGGGGAGCGCGATGGCAGGCAGGAACGTCTTGAGCGAGAAGGAGCTGGCGACAGCGGACCTGCTCAAGAGGGCGGGGATGCAGTCGGTCGTCGCAAAGGTCGTCGTAGTCCTGGCCAGGGGCGACGAGATTGTCTCCGTGAAGATAGAGGGGCTCACGGAACTCCGGCAGCCAGAGGTCTCGATAGCGATGCGCGAGCTAGTCCGGAAGAAGTGGGCCAAGCGCCGCAGCATCCGCAAGCCCGGGAAGGGCCGCCCGCTGAACGGCTACGTCCTGTGCGTCAAGCTCGCGGACATCGTCGCCGAGTTGGACTCGGCCCAGAAGAAGAAGGCGCAGGAGATGGAGCACACGATGTCGCGCCTGAGGCGCATCGCCAAGGGCAAGTAGAAATTCCCATCCAGCGCCGTCAATTATATTTCTCGCGCACCGCTCGCAGAGCCGACGACGACGCGCGGCCTCATCCCGACGAAGAGCCCGTTCTCGACGACGCCGACGATTCCGTTCAGGGCGCTTTCGGTCTCCGCGGGGGCCGCCACCTCTGCGAATTTGCAGTCCGCGATGATGTTTCCGCAGTCCGTGACGAACGCCGACCCGTCCGGGCGCACCCTGATTTTGGGCGCGCAGCCGAGAGCTGCCAGGCGCGCGATTGTCTGCCTCTGGCCGAACTTCAAAATTTCAACGGGAACCGGGCACTTGCGCCCGAGGACGTCGACGAGCTTGCCGTCGTCGGCGACGATGACGTACTGCTTCGTCGCGGATGCGACGACCTTCTCCATCAGCAGCGCGCCCCCGAGCCCTTTGATGAGGTCCCGCGACGGACTGACCTCGTCGGCGCCGTCAATCGTCATGTCCACCGTGGGGTGCTCGTCGAGGGTCGTCAGCCTCAGCCCCAGGGATTTAGCCAGCTTCTCGGTGGCGGTGGAGGTGCAAATGCCCTCGAAGCGCAATCCCTCGCCGGCAACGCGCCTCGCCAGCGCCCTCGTAGCGCAGTCGGCTGTGCGACCGGTTCCGAGCCCGACGACCGTGCCATCGCGCACGAACGACGCGGCCATCTCCCCCGCGGCCTCCTTCGGGTCCATGGAGGGGGTGATGCGCCGCGCGGTAAAATAACTTGCCGGATGCGCTAGCGGGACTCGGGCCGCCTCAACCGAAAAAATTGTTGCGGGCCGGGGTGTGGAGGCCCCGGCCCGGCGGTCTGCGCCTCCCGGAGGCGCCGACCGAGCGGCGCAGGGCAAAACTCACCCAGCGCCGCCGACGCAGGGCCGTGGAGGTCCCGCGCCGTTCGCCCGGGGAGGGAGGCCCCGGGCGTGGATGGAACATGCTCAATCGTCATACGCCAGCGGACAGCCGTACAGGGCGTAAACGTCCTGCCAACCGCAATCCGGCGTGTCGTCGTCGTTGTCCATTGTTTTCACCTGTATGACAGGATTGTCGGTAGGCTATATAAGGGTCCAATCAGGGGATGGCCGAAAGTGGATGCCAGCGCCACCGAAAATGTCGCGCACTTTCGCGCTCCACCTCGCGAAAGGCGTATTAGCCCGGATGGATATGGGCGGGCGATGTCCACGAACGCGGATTCGCCGAGCATGGGAGGCCGCGGCAGCCGCACCCTCCACGTCCTCTCGTTCCACTGGGAGGGGTTCTCCCCGGTGCTGCTGGCATGGGACCGGGAGGCGCGCGAGGCCGTCTCGGTAGGCCTGGACGAGCTGGACCTGCTGGTCACGACGTCGCGCCACTGCGTCGGCAATTTCGACGGCGAGGACTATTTCCCGTGCCCCAGCGCCCGACGCGTCTCGGGGCCGTTCGCGCAATGCCCCGAGTGCGCCGGTCCGCACATACCGGACCAGCAGTGCACGTTCGAGCCAAAGTGCGACGGCTCGCTCTGCGGCGCGAAGTTCTGCTCGCGCGAGCACGCCGTCTACGTCGCGTTCCACGGCCCGCGCCCCAAGGTGGGGATGTGCGGGGGCCACAGGGTAGCCGAGCGCCTCGTCGAGCAGGGCGCGGACGCCTACTCCATCGTTTCGATTGCGAAGAACCGCCTAGAAGCCAGGCGCATCGAGTCCGCCATCTCCAAGGGTTTGAAGATGCGGCAGCGCGTCCTCTCGAAAGAATCGCTCGCGCACATGGCCGACCCCGAGCCGTGGGACGACATAGAGCGCGAGTGGGCGTCGCTGCGGGCGCGCATCGAGTCCGCCGTCGGAACCGCGCCGGGGGAACTGGCGCGCCTCGACGGATACCCGCTGCAACGGCCATTGCCGGCCGTTCCCAGGCTCCGGCAGAGCATCGGCCCGCACCAGGGGCGCGCCGTGGGCCTGCGCGGAAAGCATCTTGTTTACGAGAACGAGGGGTTGAACGCCATCGACATGGCTGACCTGCCCGCCCGAGTGGTAAGGGTAAGGGCGTAGCACCATCGCGCAACGAGAATCCCTGGCAAGGCCGCCCACGCCGCTCAGAGGTACTTCGCCAGCACCTTCGGCACGTTCTCCAGTACGTCCGTCGCCACGAGCCCGTAGCTCTTCTCCGCGAATGCCAAGTCGCCCGCGGTGCCGTTGACGAAGGCCGCGACGCGCGCCGCCTCGAAGGGGGCGGCGCCCTTCGCTAGAAGGCCGGCGCAGAGCCCTGCCAGCACGTCCCCGGTGCCGCCGACGGTCATCCCGTCGTTGCCGGTGTGGTTGAATTTAATCGTCTGCCCGTCGGTTGCCACGTCGACCGGGCCTTTGAGCAGGACGGCGAAGCCCGTGGTTTTCGAGAGCCGGGCTGCGGCCTTGCCCCTTCCGGCCAGCTCGCTCGGCGGAGCCTTTCCGGACAGCGCCGCGAACTCCCCAGAGTGCGGGGTCAGTATTCCAGACTTGCCGTTGAGGATGCCGTGCGATTTGCCGAGCGCGTGCAGCGCGTCCGCGTCCGCGACAAGCGGCTTCGGGCACTCGGCCAGCAGCTCCGCCAGCGCCTCCGTTGTCTCGCGCGACCTGCCCGCGCCCGGCCCGACCAGCACGGCGTCCGCGCTCTTGGCCAGGTCGAGGCACTCCTTCACGCTCGACGGGCGCAGCGAAGTGCCTGGCAGCGGCTTGACGATGAGGTTCGGGGAGAACGAGGAAATCGCCCGTGCCGCTTCCTCCGGCGCTGCGACCACAGCGAGGTCGGCGCCGACGCGCAGGGCTGCAAAGGCGGCGAGCGCGGGTGCGCCGGCGTACGGGCCGCCGCCGACGACCAGCACGCGACCGTTCTGCCCCTTGCGCGAACCCTTGAACGGGCGCGGATACAGGATTTGCAGGTCTCCAGGCCCGATGCGCTCGGCCTCCTCGGGGATGCCGATGTCGGCGACGATTATCTTTCCGGAGTTCTGGGCGCTCATCCCTTCCTTGATGGCGTGGAACGTGACCGTCACCTTGGGCTTGATGGCATAGCGCGTGCCCAGGCCGCTCGGCACGTCGACGGACAGCGTCGGCTTCCTCATCGCGTTGAGGTCCTTGATGCAACCCAGGTACGGCTCGCGCACGTCCCCCTGGGCGCCGACGCCAAGCAGCGCGTCGACGACGATGTCGCACTCCCCGTCGTAATCTTCCCAATTATATATTGGAACCTTCCCCTTGAGCTTGTCGAAGTTGCACTTGGCCGCCGGGTCGCGGACCTCGTTCTTGGTCTTCACGAACTCGACGTCGAAAGCACCAGCGCCCTGGGGACGCCCCATCCTCATCGTGGACGAGACGATGTAAAGCTCGCTGCGGACGAGCACGACGCGGACCTTTGCGTCTCCGCGCAGGAGCCTGGCTGCGACGAACCCGTCGCCGCCGTTGTTGCCGGTTCCGCAGATGATTGCGACGGTCTTGCCGCGCCCCTTCATCTGCCGCAGCACCGCGTCTGCGACGGCCTTGCCCGCGCGCTCCATCATGACCTCCGGCCTCAATCCCAGGGCCATGGCGTTCCGGTCCAGGACGCGCGCCTCCGTGAATTTCACGACCTCATCACTCCTTCAGGTACCTCTCCAGTATCTTCTCGTACAATTTGAACTCTTCGCTCTTGGCGAACTCGGCGACCTTGTGGTCGGGAAGGTGCTCGAGTATCTCGTCGAGCTTCTTGAATATGCGGGCCAGCTCCCTGGATTCCCCCTCGCGCGCCTTCGCGTCCTTCTCTAGTATGTCCAGCCTCTCGCGCTGCTTCGCGCGCCTGGCTATCTCGCGGTTGAACTCTTCCAGCCTTCCGCGGAAGTCCTCGCGGTCCTTCTCTACCTCGCGCTCGCGCTTGGCCAGCTCGTCGATGCGCTGCGCCAGCATCATGCGCTCCGCCGTCACGCGCTCGAGCTCCTTGCGCATCTTCTCCAGGTCGTCCGGCTGCCCCTCCCGGCGCGCCTTCTTGCGGAGCCCCTCGCCGTGCGTGGCGGCGTGGTCCAGGGGTTGGATGGAGAGCCCTCCGGCATCCGCGGCGAGCCGCCTGACCCCTCCGTCGAAGAGCAGTCCCCTCATCGAAAGCGGAACAGCCAGACGATCGTCCCCATCGGGAACGATGTCCAGCAGGCAGTCGAACGTCTCCATCATTATCGCGACCGTGCGCCCCTCGTGCGCCCCGTTGTCCATCGTGAAGGCGCTCGTGGCCCCGGCCTTGCGCAGCTTCCCCGATAGCGACAGCGCGAACTTGAGAACCGCGGCCACCTCGTCGGAGCGTAGCGCGCTAGATGTGGCGTCGCTGACGCACCGCAGCCCCCTGGACGAACCAAGGTGTCGGAGCGCGCCGTCTATGGCAACGCCCAGATTTGTCAGGTCGTTCGACGCGGTGAATCGGTTCCCCTCCCTCTCGACGCCTATTACCCGCCGCTGGGTGTGGGTGTGCCAGTCGACGACGGCGACGCGCTTGCGGTTCTCGGGCGCGTCCAAATCCATTCCGATTGCCCTGAACTCCGCCACGGCGTCGGCGGCGCCCTTCCTGGCGGTCACGATGAGCAGCGAGCCCCCTGCGTCGAACCCGCCCCTCGCGAAGTGCAGCAGCAGTGTGTCCCTCAGCGCCTCGGGATGGCCGTGAAGCAGGAGCGACGAGCGCTCTGGATAACCAGCACCGAACACTGTGTCCAGCCCGGGGATTCCTGAGACTGTCCGGTCCATCCTGTCGTGGACCTGGACCATCGACGCGACCCCACCGCTGGAGAACGTCAGGCCCGCTCTGTCCATCGAAATCTCTATGACCCCAGATGCAGAGCCGCCGGCGGCTCCGAAGACTTGCATCCTCCTGCGCACGGCGCCATCCTCCACGTCCCGGTCTATGTCCAGGACTCCGTCCAACGTCGAGTGCAGCTGGCGGAGCTCTCGCTCCTCGTGGGCGCCCTTCGTGATGACGAACAGCGAGGTGAACCCGGCCTTCGAGAGCTTGGCCTTCGACATCGCCAGGAACTCGTAAGCGGTCTCGTCGCCGTCCATCGCAGCCGAGAAGCTCGCGAAGTCCAGCACCGCGCGCATCAAAGGCGCCTGCCTCAGCCTGCCCAGCGCCGCGCCGAGCGCCAGGCCGAGGTTCGTGATGTCCTCCGAGCAGGTGATTGTGCCCTGCACCGATTCGAAACCAGCGACGCTGCGCATGCGGCAGGAGAAGTAGTCGACGACCACGAGCGCCCCGGATTTGAGGTGCTTGGCGCAGTCCACTCCCAGGGCTTCCAGCTCGGCTTGGACTTCCTCGGGGCCCCGGCTGGATGATACGATCGCGACGGAGCCTCCGCAGTCCAGACCCTCCTTGGCGAAGCGCAGCGCGACGGCATGCTTCTCCCACCCGGGCGGGCCCTGGATTCCGAACGAAGCGCCTTTCGGGATTCCCCCCCTCAGCGCGGCGTCAAGCGGCTCGATGCCGGTCCGGACGTGCCTGGCCATAGCCCCCCGCAGGACGGTTTCGGAAACGCCCAGCCTCTCCGCGGAATCGCTGTACGCGTCGAGCCTCGGCCCGAGGAGCTCGAAGGCTTCCTCGAACGCGCGCGGCCTGTCGAAGTAGGTCTCGCCAAGCTCCACCAGCGAATCGAGGGCGAGGGAGAGCGTTCGCGCAGCCTTCACCGGGTCAGCCCCTTCCTCCAATTTTATCTGGACCTTGGACCCCGAGCCTTCAGCCTTGGCGGTTCCGGCTATGGCGTGGGCTAGCTTGTTCCTGTAGACTGGCACGTGCTCCTGCTTCAACGAGCCCAGGAGGGTCCCGCAGAGGTCTGAGAAAATCGCCTCGAGCTGGGCGCCCGCCCCGAGCGAGGCCACGTCCTCGGCAGGAACCTCGAAAGCGAAGTTCTTGAGGACCGGAAAATCTTCCCAGAGCCCCAGCCTGGCGATGTCGGCCGCGTTCTCGGCCGCGAACTCGCTCACCGGCGTCGTAATAAGGCGCTCTGCGTCCTCGGCGCCGAGGAATATCTCGATGAATCCCCTCACCGCCTCGAGCACCGCGTTGACGGCGGCCAGCCCCGCATCGTCGTCGGGGAGTGCCGAGCAGTCCGGGATGAAATCAGAGGATATCGCGATGCTGGAGACCAGGGGGTTCTCCTTCTCGAACCTGGACATCCCGACCTTGAACTGGAGCTCCGAGAGGACTTCCTTGTTGCGCGAGAGCACCGCCTCCAGCAGCCTGGAGGCCAGCGCGATTTTCGTGGCCGCCATCGGGAGCCCCTACCCCCGCTCAGAACACCTTGGAGTCAGCCGACACGATGATTCCTGTCTGGCCTATCAGCAGCGGGTGCTTGGTGGTGTCGTGCTTGGTGAACCTCATCTTGCGGACGGTTATCGTGCGCCTCAGCTCGCCCTTGACGTCCTCGAGCCCGAGGTTGATGAACGAGTCTGCGATGAACTGCTCGATGCCGTACCTGGTGAGGGCGCCACCCTCCACGGATTCGGTGATGAGCAGCGAGGTGATGTTGCGGCCCTTCAGGGAGGCCGCGAACTTGAACAGCTCCCTGCGCAGGCGGCCGGTCGAGTCCTCGTAGTACAGGCCAATCGCCGTCAGCGAGTCTATCGCCAGGCGCTTCGCCTTCGTGAATTGCATGAGGTTGTCCAGGAGCGCCCGCAGCGCCTCGAAGCCCACGACGCCCTCCTCCTCGCTCGCGTCGCAACGGGTGCGTATCTCCCCCATATCCATGATGACGAGCTTCCCCTCCTTCTCGTACTTCTCGATGTCCATTCCGTAGTTGGACATGGCCCTGATGATGTTGTCCCGGCTCTCCTCGAGGGTGAGGTAGATGCCGGCCTCGCCGTAGTCCTTGGCACCGTTGTACAGGTACTGCATCGCGAGCAGGCTCTTCGCGCTTCCAGCCGGACCGCTGATCAGATTCACGGTGTTCTCCGGCAACCCGCCGCTTATCAGCTCGTCCAGCCCGTGTATCCCCGTCGGAACCCTAGCCTTGCTCATTTCCTCCGCCTCCGTTGTCCTTAAGCTTGCGAATCCTGCTCACGACCTTCTCGGTCTGGTCGCCGATGAAGAAGGGCAGAACGTCCTTCAGCTTCGACGACAGCGTCGGGATGTCCTCGAACGTCATCTCGTCGAGTTTTATCCCGGCGTCCTGGCTCTGCTTCGCGAGGACGTATTTGGACATCTTGCCGAGCGGGCTCTCCTCCATTATGGAGAGGACGCTCTCGCCCAGCCTGTTCATTTCCCCTCGCCTTTCAGGAGTTTCATGCCCTTCAGCTCGGTGATGATTTTGTTGCACTCGTCCCCTTCGAAGCAGGACTTGACGGACGTGGTCAGCATTATGTTGGTGGTGGTCTGGCCGAAGGCCGAATCCAGCGAATCGGTCAGAGCCCTGAGTGAGTCATCGGGATGCGACTTGTCGAAGCCGTCCTCCCCGACGCTGACGATGTTCTTTGCCATCTGGAATCCTATGGCCCGGCTCAGCGTTCTGTACAGCTCCCGGCATATCTTCTCTGCAGATGCTGAATCCATCAAACCACCCACGTCGACCTCACGTCGCAACTCCATTGAAAGCGAATGCCTCTTATCCTATAAAATGGTTTTTAAAGGGCGGAGGAAGCGACCGATTTCGTGATGGATGATGCCTAGCGTCAAGTATTTTAACGTCGTAGTGCGATTCGGCGCCGTGAAGGCTGGAATGGGCAACGCGCTGAAGCGCGCGTTCCGACAGGACGACATACTGGCGAAGGTGCAGCCAAGGCGCGCGAGCGTCTCGTCGCAGCTCATGCACCCGGGCCGGATGGCACTCTTCTCCCGCGCAACATTCCGCCCGTGCGCTGGTCTGCGCCAGCTGGCCCGCGATGCGGGGATGAGCGCTCCCGTAGCCGCCAGGCACCTGATGCGGATGTCGGCCGTGGGATTGGTCTCGGAGGTGCGCGCGGGCAAGAAGTTTGCCATAGTGCCTCTTCAAATGGTCGAGCCCGCCGACCAGGCACGATTCTCAATCCTCAGCGGCGATAAGCCACGGCAGGCCATGCGCCTCGTCGTGCGCGGCGCCGCTCCTAACCAGCGAACCCTGGCAGCTAAGATGCGCACCTACCAGCAGGAGGCCGGGGCGGTGCTGTCGAAGCTGGTCTCGGCAGACTTGCTGGAGCGTACAGAACGGGGACGCGAGGTCCGCTACGCCCCGTCCGCCCGATTCGTCTCGATGGCCGAGGCCTACGAGGCGCGGGAGCCGGCGTTCCGCGGCCGGTTGCTGGATGCGCTGGACAGAGACGGAATCGCTCCGCGGACGAAGGCCCGGCGCGGCTGCACCCTGATGGTCGAGGTGGACCGGGGGGGCGGGCGCGCTTTTGTCGAGCTGCAGACAAACCCGTTGTACGAGATTTTGAGGTAGGGCACCACTCTCGCTCCATCTTGTGCCACCGCAAACGGGCGGTGCTTCCGCCTGCTCTAGCCAAGGATTTTAACACCGAGCGCGATTCCCCCGCGTGAAGGTCCTCCACGTCCACAACGTCGCCAACGTCCCCGGCACCATATGCAAGGCGCTGGTCTCCGCGGGAGTCGATGCGAGGTTCGAGGAGGCGGCATCCGAGGAGTCTGTCCGCTGGTGCGACGTCGTCCACACGCACTACGCC
>DAIRED010000072.1:0-9245 GCA_036795795.1 Thermoplasmatota archaeon
TCGGCTGGATGAGGCATATGTTTCGCGCTACATGTCCCAGTAGACCATCCGATTGGCGTCCATCCATGTCCAATCCGAGTAGAATTGGCCTTCACAGTCGATGAGGTACGGGTTGAGGACGGGAATGAAATCGTCGTTCGTCGCGTAGTCCTGCACGACCTTGAACCAGGCGTATCCATTGGCGTCCGTGTAGCCGCTGGCGACGATTTCACCCATCAACGGCCTGACGTTGATTTGGGCGTCCGCGACTGGCAAGCCACTCTCAGTAATGTACACTTCGAGCATCCAGTACTGGATACACTTTCCCAAACCGTTGGAACCGAGTCCAGGATTGGCGACGAGGAGCGCGGCGGTGTCGTTACCGGAGTTCGCGGGCGCGGCGTACTCGCAGAGGATGCCCCACCCGGAGTTGTTTTCGATGACATTATCGCATATCATCGGCGATGAATAGTTGGAGTAAATGCCAATGGCACCATCAATTACGGTGTTGTTGACTATCACCGCGTTAGAATTCATCGCGCAGTATATGCCAGTATCTACTTGACTAAATTGATTGCCATGTATATAGATGGAGGCATTGTCCAAATGAATGCCATGTGTCGGCCAAGGACCGTTCATCGCATCCAACGGGTAGAAATGGTTGTCTCTCACGATAGTGCTCGCATCCGCGTTCCTGATGTCCATCCCGTAAATGGTGCCCCAAATCGTGTTGTTGGATGCAGTCATCTGGGACGACACGGAGTAAATCCCCCTTGGCGGTGCGGCGTTTGGATAAATCATGATAGCCGCACTCTCATCGGTTATCTGATTCCATTCGATATTGACACCGTTTGAATGATCCAGAAGGATATTCACGCCGTTGTAGCTGATGTTATTGTTCCCTATTTGGATGTTCTGGCAGTTCCTCAAATGAATCCCCGTCAATTGGGTATCAGGGGGTGTGTTAGACGGCTCATGATTTCTCTGAATCACATTGCCACTGATGACACCATTGCTGGAATCGAGCAATATGCCCTGATAATGATTATCGGAGACGACATTACCATCCAGAATGTTCATTGTAGAATTTTGACCGTAGATCCCCCGCCCGCCATTCTGTGAAACGTTACTCTGGCTTATTATCATAATCGAATCCGTGCTAGAAATCCCGTCCCCGTTGTTTATAATCGTGCAGTTGATTATCGCTGTGACAGGCCTGTATAAAATGTCTATCTCGCGCACGTCCATATAACCTGAGGTTATGGCATCAGCATTCGCCGCAATCAATTTTTTGAAATTCAGAGGTATCGAGCCAGATACATAATTATTCACCAATATTGTTGGATCAACGGTGGAGTTCATTTCGTCAATTATTACCTTATCCTTGAAGAGGCCAGTGTAGCTCCAATCGATTATACCATCCAACAATAAGTCAATCTCGGGGTTCATCACAGGTTCGATTTCAAATAACGTTGGGTCGTCGGTGGGGAGGACGCAATCGGGATATTGTCCACATAAAAGGCCCACACCGAAGCCCCTGTTACAATGTGAAGGAATAATTTTACTGCTGCGTTCATCAAATTGCCAGTTGTAGTTGTTAGTATAAGCCGTCAATAGATATTCATTGGGAGCGAATGATGTTTGGGTCGTTAAAATGTCTATTCTTCCATCCAAGTTGACATCCGCGGTTTCGATTGCATCCACATCATTCCCTTCAGTAGAGAACGAGCCCATGTCAATAAATGAGAGATATCCATCATTTCTAATAAAATTGATATTTCGTCCCTTTGTAAGACAAATATCGTTGTCCCCGTCACCATCGAAATCCGCTGCAGTAATTGCTCTAAGTTCATTATAAAAGTCGTATATCAACATTTTACTGCCAAACGTGCCATCACCATCATTCAGACATACCCCCATCGATGACCGAAAGGTTGTTGAATTATGATAATAAACATTGGTAACCAGCACGTCGTCAAAACCATCTCCGTCGATGTCCACCAAGCAAATGCCATTCAGCGAATTATCTTCCTGAATCTTCATGCCATCGTCGATGAATCCACCTGCCCCGTCATTGAGCCAGGAATATAATTTATTGACACCGATACCATCTCGTACCATTAAATCTGGATACTCATCTCCATTGATGTTGCATCGCCATACCGAGACTCCCATCGGATATGGCAATACTTGTTCCGACGATTTAATCAATCCATCATTTCCATCCTTTTCGTAAACTGTCAACTTGGCAGCCATATGCCCAACTGGAACGTCCGACCATCCTGCGGACGCAGTGATTAATTCGTTTTCCCCGTCCTGATCGAAATCCGCTATTAATGAATCGAATGTCTCGTTCACTTCCGTGCCTATTGCGACCCCATCGCTTATTCCCAGACCGTCCAATGTGAATTCGAAATTCGATACCTGGCAGGGACTGTCAATATTCACGACATCGAAAGATGTTTGAAGTGCCGGCTCGCAAAATTCTAAGGTTGCACTTTTACCAACTTCAAAAGTGTCGATTGCCATATTTGGCTGTAACCCCATTTGAACAATTCCATTTGTGCAATTAATTATGGTATTGTTGGCCAGATAGAAACCAGAATTCGCCAGAGAGATACCATTTGAACAATTTTCAATGAGTGTGTTATTTATCGTGCCGTGCGAGCCGATTGCATGTATTCCAGACATCGATGATTTTGTAATCATGTTGTTGTCTATCAAACAATCCGTGGAATTAATCAACATTCCATAACGACACGACTCAAATTCGTTGTCCAATATCGTCGGATTTGTAAGGGGGGATACAGTTACGCCGAATGAACAATTGGTGAATTGATTGGATTGTATTGTGGCTCCAGACCCCCTTCGGCAAAATATCGCTGACTCTGGAACATTGATGAATTCGTTATTTACAATTTCCGTTGCCGGACCCATTCTGAAAGAGTCCAAATTCCATGGCCAGTGCTCGACACACACTCCCCGAAAAGGCGATCCGATGAACGTGTTGTCCTTAATGAACGATGAGCCCATCATATATATGCCCGCCCTAGAGCTAGTCTGACTATACGAACCGTTGGAACTCAGTTTGTTACCGCAGAAAAATGTATTATTATTAATAAATGCTGGATAATCAGGCGATGTACCTTGAAATCCTATGGCATAACCCTCGTAATTAAATCGATTGTTTGTGACTATTGAGGATTTATGTATTATGTGTGGACAATCCAATAGAATACCGCTGGCACAATTTATCGTGTTATTATCTAAAAACATCGAAGATGCAAAATTCACGCCGGATAAATGGTCACAACTGATGTTGTTGCCAGTCATATTCACATGGATCCACATACCTCCTGCCGGGTGGTAATTCGTAATAACTACATATCCAACATTATAAATCCAATTGTTTCGCCATATCGGGGTTAGGTTTTCTGGCTGGAAACTGCTAATCTTGAATCCGACATCGCAGTTTGATACATTGCATCCAATCACTGTCGATGGAGACGCCCCAGAAAATGTAATCCCATACGTGTTTTGATTCCTGTATAATTCAATTGTACAGTTGTCAAATACGCCATATGAATTCTTTGCCACGATTCCATATTTTGAACCATGCACCATTGTATCGCAAATTATCACATTTGAAGATTGACCTAGAGTAATGCCATTTCGCTGGTTCAAGTCGCACATATTTCTTTCCAAGACACTTCCATTGGAGTTGAATAAATAAATGCCTTCCCAGTTGTTCCCGATTGCGGTATTGTTGATTATGGTTGCGGATGGATGATTCCCGTAAAATATACCGTAACCCTCTATCGCAGGATATGACGAAATTATCTGGATATCGTCTATGTACCAACCTCGATAATCGTTGTCAATCGAATCGGAATTGAAAAGGAAATAGATAAACACGTTATTTCCAACAAACTGTGAAATGTCGATGATCTGCCTTGTCCATGTTGATTGCTGGTTGTTGTCAATCGGATACCATTTATGATCTCCACCTGCCCCCGGTGCGATTTCGATTTGACAGGTGTCATTGGCGTCCCCGGATTCATACCAGCTCCAAAAGACCAATGACGCCGACGACGCATTCGTCAAATTTACCATGCCAGTCCCCAAAACGTTATTTCGGATAGAAGTATGGTTATAATCCCCCACTAGTGGCTCGCCGTGCTCATAACCGCACCACAATGCCCAATCCCCTGAATGGCTGATGTTCCAAGCTGGGGCTGCGCCACTCTGATTGTTGACCCGGTGCCAGAGTCCCTCGATCAATGTTCCTGTCGGGTTATCCTCGACATCATAAGAAAATATCAACCCCCGCCCATTGTCAGACACTGTGTTGTTCGCAATCGTTGCATTTGCCTTGTCGCACCAAATACCGGAGCCCAGGTTCTTACGTACATGATTGTCATCTATTAACAGCCCATTTCCAGTTACATTCTGCACAAATATTCCGTGCCCGCCATTCCAATCGATGTTTGTACTTCCTACTATTGACGGCTTCGAATCCTCTACCGCGATCCCGTTCCTCACATTCCATGAAACATTATTACCGGTAAGAAGCGGCGCGGCTCCCTCGACGCACACAATCCCGTCTCCTCCGTTGTCGTGGATTTTTGAATCGACTGTTGTCGTGCTTGAGTTCTCGTAGTGCACCCCGGCTTCCATATTGCTCTTGATTTCACAATTCGTGATCTTCGATTCCTCCGCGAATTGAATGATTAAATCCGACACCTCTATGATTCCGCTGGACCCAGAATAGATTTTCAATGGCACAACAACGTTCCCATCTTCGTCGGAGGAGTGCGTGTCCATGTAATTCTGGATTTGTTGGCTGAGAGTCGGGGTTGTGTTTGCATCGCTGATGAATACGGAAGTCGAGAACCGGCCACTGCACACCCACTCGCTACTGCCGTCATTTCCCACGTCAACCGTTGGGGCGAACGGGGCCTCGCTAATTATCATGCATCCAGTTTCGGCCATAATCACGTCAACATTCCTGGCATAGCTCCAAACGCCTGAATAATCCACATCGGCGTTCCAGCCAGCATATAACTGCACGCTGCCTGCATCCCCAGTCCAAATCGTATTTGCGGAGCAGTACATCGCATAGTAATGCCCCGGATGCATGTCCTCGGCGCCGGCCAATGTCCTGTAACCTCCCTCGATTCTGAAAGATGAGGAGGCAATCGAGGCGTTCTTCGGTAAAGAAACATTGACGGTCTGGCTTCCTTGGCCATAATAGGTGAGCATTTTGGATTCGGAACCGTCAGAAAATTTGTCGATGATTCTCGTCTGGATTTCAGTGTCCACGCACTTTATTCCGTGCTCCTCGTTGCACTCTACGGTGATGCCATCGATCGCGACGTCCGAATCACCTTTGATCGTAATCCCGGAGCCTTTCGGAAACGGGGGGTTGTCGTTCCCCTTTCCCACCAGTGTCCCAGAGCCTTCGAGCCGCATATCGGAGCTGTTAGCGATGACGCTGTGCGTGTCGGCGAACTCCACGCGGCAGTCCGTCAGGTTGCAGACGCTTCCAGGCTTGTTCTGGATTCCACCTGATTTGGTAAGGTCGGTTGTGTCGCCGTACGTGTACGTCACGTTCGCCCCCAGGAAGTCCACGACGCCGGAGTTGAGGAATGGGTAGGTGGCAAATATTGCTCCCGAGGATGACTGGATGACTGTCGAACGGGACGGGCTGTTGATTAGGAATTTCCCGCCGGATTCGATGTTGATGCCGTGTTTGTTGGTGTACCATTCTGGAAAGGTGTTCTCGATGACGAAGGTGACGGAGTCGTTGAGCTGGAGGGTCGCGCCACTTTGTATTATCAAGTCTCCTTCTTTAACCGTTATTATTCGTGGACCATCGCGGTATCGAATCCCCTCACTGGCAGTAACTACGTTCAAGCCATTGGATGGTTTCCATTCTTCTACCGCCCCGAGAGGGGAGACAGGAAATCCGAAGCTCATTACTGTCGGCGGACTTTCAACCAGTGCCGCAGGGGAATGATGCTCTATGTGATTGCCAAGCATCTCGACAATGAGGTAATGGATGCCGGTCTTTGCAGGCGTCCAGTTGAACAGATAAACGTTTTCCGTTCCCGGCCTCATCATCCCGATTTCCGACGAATCTATCAAGGTTTCAGTCTCTCCAACGATATCCGTTACGTTGACGACGGTGTATAGCGCGGAACCGTTGCCGGAGTTGCCCAGTTCCAAGGTGATGGTTGTGGGGTCGTTCAGGTAAACTACTGGCTCGCTCGCTGAGATGCCGACAACTTCAAGGCTGGGCGGCGCGTTGTAATCCGGCGCAACAGTCAATTCCCCGCCTTCCAGCCAGGTAACGTACAAAGTGCCGTTCACAGCCTCGAAGTCAAGCTCCGGGTTCCCTGCGGTATAATTCAATATTCCCGCATAATGAGCCTCAAGCCAGTAAATCATGTCTGGGCTGACGGTGTACCAAAATTCAAACGTGCCATTCGTATCTATCACCCAGAGAGCATAGGCCATGCCAGACGCCGAATCAATCGCAACCTGCGGGTACATGACGTCGAGCGTCGAGTTCGTTATCTGGTAACCATCGAAGCCGCTGGTATTGTCTGTCAGTTGCGTGTTGCCATTTACGTCATTATCTGAGACTTCTTGGATTATTGCAGGGTCTTTGACTTTCAGGTTGCCGTTGATGGCGTTCCCGACGACATAGCATATTCCGCTCTTCAAATCTACATTGCCGTTGACGGTGTCGCCAGTAACGATGGTCGAGTAGCTTTCGTCCGTGTTCGTCTTGGCTTTTACGTTTCCGTTGACGTAGCTTGTTCTCAACTCAAAATCAGAGTTTTCGGCATCGATGTTTCCGTTTATGCCCGAGGATTCAACGGTGAAGCTTCCGAGTTTATGGTTAACATTTCCGTTTATCTCGCAGTCTTCTATAACCACCTGCGCCCTGGTAGCCTTGATATTGCCGTTAATTATACAATTCTGGAGGGTCAAGTAGCCGTCGTCAAAGACTATGTTGGCATTTATAGTTTGATTGAAATAGCAATCGTTGTTCTGGTCGTAAACCACATCCACGATTTCGTATTCGTAAAATGCCTGCGCGGTCCCGTTCACCGATTCGCGCCAGACTATGTTTTTATTGCCGAAGGAATCGATGAAGATGTCAATGTCGTCGCCGGTGTCGTAGTCGGCGGATACTGTCTGGAAGGCCAGGATGGTCATCAACAAGGCACACGCGATGGCGGCAAACTTTCTTAGTTCAGAACTCATGCGTTTCCCCTCTCTTGAGGGCGAAAAGACGGGACTAGCTTATAAAGATGTAGTTATGGGGTGGGCGAAAGTGGTTGCGAAAGCGTTATTAGCAAGAGAATCTATATATTAAACGATTATGGCTGGGCTATGGCGTGGCGTGGCGTTCCTTATCGGCATCGCCCTCGCGTTAAGCATTCTTGTTCCAGTCAGCCAGTCTAGAAACACAGGTGATAAAATCGATGGAACGCCTCCTGGGTGGACGGACGACATTAGACTGACCAATAACTCAAACTCCGACGTGAAACCTGCAATCTCTGTTAGTGGAAACAACGCTAACATTGTGTGGGAATGCAGCCAACCATTCTACGATGATATTTACTATCTCAACTCCACAAACGGCGGGAAAAATTGGAACGCGCCTATCCGATTGACTGGCGGCACGTCAGGCATATATTGTGTAAACCCAGACATAGATGCCGTTAGCAGCAATATCTCGGTCGTATGGAACGACAACGATGCAATCGGTTTCGCTGAAATCAAGTACCGTAACTCGAATGATGGAGGAGCCACTTGGAACGTCCCACTTATGATTTCGTCGGACGACAATTTCAATTCCGAAGGACCTAAGGTCGCGGTGAGCGAGGACGGCCAGAGCATCCACGTCGTTTGGGTGGATTCGCGGAATGGGGCGGAGTCGTTTCCGTCGAACACGGAACTATACTACACGCGGAGCTTGGATGGGGGTACGACGTGGGAGGCAGAGAGAAGGCTGACGAATGCTTTGTATGCAAGTAGTTACAATCGAATTGCCGTTGAAGGCAGCACGGTCCATGTTTTATGGAGCGATGGAAGAACTGGAGTAACGACCGGAGACATATATTATAAACGTAGTCTCGATAATGGGGCAACCTGGGGGCCAGATGTGCTGCTGGTAGGCACTCCAAATACTGAGGCAGATGACGCAATAGCTGCGAATAGTACCACAGTTCATGTTGCTTGGGTGGAATACCAAGCGGGGCCGATATATTCGATTTATTACTGCAATTCGACGGACAATGGTGCAACATGGAATCCGATACAGCAATTGACTTTGTCTGGTACTTCGGGAATACCCTATATTGCTTGTAATGCTAATGAAGTGAGTGTTGTTTTTAACGATTGGAAAGATGGAGGAGTCTCTGAGATTTATTATATCAATTCGACCGATGGTGGAAGTACGTGGAACCCAGAATTAAGGTTGACTACTTTAGATGGATTCACATCTGGGGCTCCTAAAATAACGTTGGCTCTTTCAAAAATACATATAACGTGGTATGACCAGCGTGACGGCAACCCCGAAATCTACTACAAACGCTTCCCCGACTTCCCGATAGACGCTACGCCGCCGACGGTTTCCTACATCTCTCCTCCAACCCCACCGGACAACTCCACCCTCTCCATCGACCAGAAGGCCGTCGTCCGCGCCCACTACTACGACAACGAGTCCGCCTGCACCAACGCTACGCTGTTCTGGAAGAACGCGACCGAATCCGCCTGGCATTGGCAATCGACGACCAACATCTCCTTCTGGAACGGCTCCTACAACAACTACTTCGAGGCGAACTTCACAGAGAGCGCCCCGACGACCGTCACGTACTACGTCAACTGCACCAGCAGCGCCAACCTGACGACGATGGCTGCCCAGAGAACAGTGATGTTCTCCGACGCCGCGAACCCCGACCCGTACCCGATTTGGGGCCGCGTCGAGCTCTACAACGGGAACGCCGCAGGCGCATATGCCCCGGTCTTTCCGACGGTCCCTGTCGACATCGACCTTACCTACTGGAACAACTCCGAAGCCGTGCCTGGCTACTACACCTATGCAATCCAGACCGACGCTGCGGGGTACTATACGTTCGATTTGTACAACACGACCGCCCTTACGAACGTCTACCTGCATGTAGCTGCCTTCCCAGGCTACGGCAACGCGGGCGACAACTACACGACGGTGGACGTGGCGAATTATCCGA
>DAIRED010000073.1:0-9059 GCA_036795795.1 Thermoplasmatota archaeon
GGTCACGGCTCGGCGCGGACCTCACGAAGGCGGTAAAGCGCAGGGACCGGTCGGAACGGGAAGCGCGCCTGGATTGAAAGCAGGCCAGCGGAGGTGGCGCACCGCCCGGCCTCAGGCGCGCCGGGAGGCTATAAATTCAAGGGCGTGCAGTTCTTGTCGTTCATCGGCGCCCCGCAAGACCAGCACGTGTCGAACGTGGAGAACATCGTGGCGCGGCATTTCCTGCACTCGATCCACATCTTACCCTCGCCCCTGGGGGCGCGGCGGCCGTTCGAATCGTCGTCGTACATGATGCGAGGCAGGTCAGCGGGATATATCAATCGTCGCGCGTGAGAATCGCCCGTGATAATCATACTGGCAGCACTACATTCCTGCCTTCCATCTCCGAACCGCAAGTGCAGCGCTTCGCGTCCAGCGGCAGGAGCGCCCGGCACTTCCTGCACTTCATCCTATCTCGCGCAAGCATCGCGGACATGGCAACTGCATCGTTCAACGGAGTAATCAATGCACGCACTCGGGTATCAAAACCGATTGCGTTTTCCGCCGGGACGCGCGCGCGGCTGGACGCGGGACCGCCCGACGGGCCAGCGTTTCGGGCGATTAACTATTTAAATCCCCACGCGCATTGTACATCGATGGACATCAGGTGTCCGATGTGCGGGGGGGCTATGGAGCCAGGATTCCTGGGGGCGGAGAGCCTGCTCCAGGGCGTCAAGTGGTACGAGAAGAAGTCAATCCTGGCCCTCGACGGTGAGAAGATAAAGGACCCGGACTTGAGCGGGATGGTCTACATGGACGCGCTCAGGTGCAAGGTCTGCAGGATAGTCCTCACTAAATATTAGGTGCTGGCTCGGTCCGCCGCGGCCTTTTCAGGCCAAAGTCCTTCTCGAAAATCGCCATTAACTGTCCGAAGCTCTTGACCGTGTAATCGGGCGATATCCCCTTCTTCGCGCGCTTCCACGGCCATTTCAACCAGGCGTTCATCATACCAGCGTTTTTCGCCCCCTGGATGTCGTACCGCAGCGAGTCCCCAACGTGCATCGTCTCCGACGGCTTCGTGCCCATCCTCTCCATCGCCATGACGAGTCCTGCGGGGTCCGGCTTCAGCAGCCCGATGTCCTCGCAGTTCAGGACGAGCGACCAGGGATATTTCATGAACCCCATCTTCTGCATCTTGTCGCGCGGGGGATAATCGGAGACGACCGCGATGGGCAGCCCGTTCGCGACGCACATGTCCAGCACCTCGAAGACGCCGGCAGCTGGCTTCACCTTGTCGAACGCCGAATTCCAGCCCGAGTAGACGACGCGGTCGAGCTTCGCCTCCGTCCATTCGACGGGCCTGTCCCAGCGCTTGGCCATGGCCTCGGTCTGCACCTTGTGGAAGTTCTCTATCTTCCCCAGCTTGCGCAGCTTCGCCCGCTCGTCCGTCAGGTCGTGGATGAGCTTCACGTGCGGCCCGAAGCGGTGCAGCAGCCCCAGGACCATCCGAGGGTAGTTGTAGAACGTCGCGTCGAAGTCGAACGTCACCCCGGCCAGCTTCCTCACGATAGGAGCAGCCCCCACGAGTACTCGGTGTTGCCGTTCCAGTCCGCGCCGTCCTCGACGTGCGCCTTCCCCGACGCGTCAGTGTACTCGATGTCCACGACCTCGGACGGGAACTCGTTGTAGAAGAACTTGTTGCGCCAGTATTTCTCCCTCTCCAGCGTGTAGGTGCACTTGGCGACCGCCTGGACGCGCACGCGCAGCCTCTCCTCGCCCAGCTCGCCCGTCACGACGCACCCTGGAAGCCCGTTCTCCTGCCTGAAGATGCGGTAGCGCACGTGCTTGAAACGCTTCGTCGGCGAGCCAGCAGGCGTGTAGTTGAGGTTTTTGTTCAGGAACCTGAAGGTGTTGTCCCAGCCTGGCTCGCAGGCGGCCTTGCGCCTGAACATCAGCGGTCCAAGGAAGGTCGTGAAGTACGTGAGGTAGGAGCCGTCCTTCTTGTGAAACACGCCCCAGAGCCACGGGAACGCCGGGGTGTTGAGGCAGATGTGCTGCATGTAGAGGGAGCCGGAGACGGCGCGCTCGCGCCCGTCCGTCGAGAGCGTCCCGTTCCATTTGGCATGGTAAATCTTGAGCGCGTCGAATCCCATGTGCTTCGTCAGCATCGTGCGCCTGTAACCGACCGGCGGCGGGCTCGGCAATATCGATTGGATGTCCAGCTTGAAGTCGGCTGGGTCGCGGCAGAACGAGATGGACGTCCCACCCGCGCCGCACGACAATTTCACGTCGTCGGAGCTTATGGCCAATTCGCCTCCGACGACCTTCGTCGCGAAGGTCTGGTTCTTTGGCGGCGTCTCGTGGAACGACTTCCCGTCCCAGTGCCAGAAGGTCGCGATGCCCTTGTAAGAGAAATCTTCCGGCGTCCCCGCGAGCCCTGCCTCTGGCCCCCACTTCACGCCGTTGACGAGCACGTCCTCGTAGTTCTTGGCGGTCCAGAAACCCACGACCTGCTTCTTCACCCCGTCCTCCTCGAAGAGGAACATCCACCACCACCAGACGAAGCTGCCGCGCTTGGAGAAGAACCTCGGCGGCGGGAACTCGTCGAGGAACAGGGGCTTCTCCGGTGGAGTCCTGAGGTCGATGGGCTCGAACATGGCTGGAGGGTCATCGGCGCCGGGCGTAATTACCTTTGCGCTGAGGCGCGAGGTGGTCTGCTGATGCGCGCCCGTATCACAACCCGCGCAGGATTTACAGGCCGCACCTTCCTCACTGCTGCGGGGGTTGCTGCTGCCCCTGCTGCGGAGGCTGCTGGTACCCGGGCTGCTGCTGGTACATGTGGTGCTGCATGGACGGCTGCTGGTACGGTGCGGGCGCGGTCGATTGCTGCGCCTGGCGCTCCTCCATCTCGTCGAGAGTCTCGCTCACCGCCTTGAGCTCCTTCTTGACCTTGCCGAGGCGGACGAACGTGGCCGTGGTCGCTATCGCGGTGATGACGATGCAGACGAACGTGATGATGAGCACGGCTGCGACGAGATAGATAACCCACATGAACTGGTCCATCTCCGCGAGCGGGTCGAAGCCTTCGTCGTCCCCGTCGCCCGAGCCGTCGCCATCCCCGCCGGAGGAGGTCTCAGACAGGCGGAATTCGTAGGTCTGGTCCCCGCCAAGGTAGAAGTTCTGCGAGTCGCTGTCGTAGCCGCCGGCGGTCACCGTCACGTCGTAAGGCCCGCCCTCGAGCATGATGTCGTAGTGGCCGCTCCCGTCCGTGGAGGCGTACTCCACGTTGCTGGTCATCGTGTTCTCGAACCGCAGGCTCGCGCCGCTTATGCCGTCGTTGGTGTCGTTGTCGAGCACCTCCCCGGAGAGGTTGTAGTCCGGAACCTGCGAGAACGCGGCTCCCGCCAGCGCGCACGCCATCCACACAGCCAAGGCCAGGGTCAGTAACTTGCTGAATCTCATCTCTTTCACCTGAACCAACATGCGCGAGTGTGTAGATAAATGCGCCGTCGGATGGGAGGCCGTCACGCGCCTGGGTACCACGCCATCTCCAGCCGTACCTCGCCCTTCCCGACGTCGTCGTTGGTGTAGTTCGTGGCATCAAGCCCGACGAGCGCGAAGCCGCACGATTCGTAGAACGCGATGGCCTTCAAGTTCGATGTCTGCGTCTCCAGGACGATGCGCCTGGCGCCGAGCTCCCGCGCCCGTTTCTGGGCGATTCCGACGAGCGCCGTTCCGACGCCGCGGCGCCTATGTCCCTCTTCAACGGAGATGTCCCAGACGCGCAGGCTCCTGTTCCAGGATTGATGCTCGATTTGAATCAGACCGGCCTCGACCCCGTCGACGAACGCCCCGAAGACCTCGCTGTCGCCCTTGTAATGGGTGAGCAACGGCTCGTCCAGGTTCTTGACGAACATCTCGGGGAAGCGCTCCTTTCGCAGCGAGAGGTCCCAGCCGTCGGGTGTCCGCGCCACCTTAACGCGATAGGTGCCCTCGGACTCGTAGGCGAAACGGTCCGTCCTGCCGGCGAGCGAGGCTTTGTCCAGCTTCCTGATTTCAACCCTCAAGCGACATCCTCGCCGTACTTGCGCACGAGCTTGCGCAGCATCTCCGCGGAGAACGCCTCCTCCTCGAAGGGCTGCTTCCTCATCCTGTGGGGCAGCGCCATCTCCGCGGCCAGCACGACGTCCTCGACCGTCGTCTCGTCGCGGCCCTCCAGCGCGGCGTTCGTGCGCGCCGAGCGCTCGATGATGATGTCGCCGCGGTGTCCGTCGATGTTGAAGTCGATTCCCAGCTTCGTTATCAGCGTGATGACCTTCATCGTCGTCTTGACGTTCGGCAAGCGGTTCACGGCCTCCAGCACGCGCTTCCTCAGTTCATCCTGGATCGGCTCCCATTTCTCCCTGAAGAGGGTCGGGTCCTCCTGGAACTCGCGCGAGCGCTTGATAATCTCGACGCGCTGGTCCAGGTCCTTCAGCCCCTTGACCTCCGCTTGCAACGCAAGGCGGTCGAGCAGCTGCGGCCGGAGCTCCCCCTCCTCTGGGTTCATCGAACCGATGATGACGAACTGCGAAGGGTAATTCAGAGAAATCCCCTCGCGCTCGATGGTGACCATCCCCATCGCCGCCGCGTCGAGCAGCACGTCGACGACGTTGTCCTCCAGGAGGTTTATTTCATCCACGTACAGGATGTTGCGGTGCGCCTCTGCCAGCAAGCCGGGCTCGAACGCCTCCACGCCCTCCTTGAGCACGCGCTCGATGTCTATCGCGCCGACGAGGCGGTCCTCGGTGATGTTGAGCGGCAGGTCGACCACCGACATGTCGGCCTTCTGCGCCTTGAGCTCGCCCTTCTCCTGCTTCATGCGGCACTCGTTGCAGAGCTTCTCGGTCTTGTCCTTGGGGCGGCAGTTGAACTTGCAGCCGGCGACGACGTCCATCTGCGGCAGGATGTCCTGCAGGGCGCGGACCGCGATGGACTTTCCTGTTCCCTTCTCGCCGCGTATCAGAACTCCGCCGATCTGCGGGTTGACGACGTTGAGCAGGAGCGCCCTCTTGAGCACCTCCTGGCCGACTATCGCGGTGAAGGGATAGATTCCCGTGGGCGCGTGGCGCTTCCTGGCTCCCTGGGAGGCTAGCTTGGCGGTCTTCTTATCGGGCGCGGGCGGCAATCCTCACCCCTTCCTGCCCTCTAGGATCTCGCGCTCGCGCTGCTTGACCAGCTTGCGCATCATCTCCTCGCTGAACTCCTCCTCCTCGTAGGGGCGCCTGCGCATCCTGTGCGGCAGCGCCATGGCGGAGGCGACGACGACGTCCTCGGCGGCCACCTCGAGGCGGCCCTCGAAAGCGGCGTTCGCCCTCGCGGCCCTCTCGATGATGATGTCGGCCCTGTGGCCGTCGACGTTGAAGTCGATGCAAATCTGGGCGATGAGGTCGTAGATGTGCTTGGGAGTGCGCACGTTGGGCAGTATCTCTCTGGCCTTCGTGATGCGCTCGCGCAGCTCCTTGCGCGCGGGCTCGTGCTTGACGCGGAAGCCCTCCGGGTCCGTGGTCATCTCCTCCCTGCGGCGGACGATGTCTATGCGCGACGCGACGTCCTGGATGCCGACGACGTCGGTCTGCAGGGCTATCCTGTCCAGAATCTGCGGGCGGAGCTCTCCTTCTTCGGGGTTCATGGAGCCGACGATGATGAACCGGGCTGGATGGGTGATGGAAATCCCCTCGCGCTCGACGTTGACGTTCCCCGACGAGGCAGAGTCGAGAAGTATGTCGACGATGTAATCGTCCAGCAGGTTGATTTCGTCGACGTAGAGGATGCCCCTGTGGGCCTCGGCGAGGATGCCGGGCTCGAACGACTTCGTTCCTTCGGCGAGAATCTTCTCGATGTCGATGGAACCGACCAGGCGGTCCTCCGTGATGTTAAGCGGCAGGTCCACCACCTGCACCTGGCGCGTGAACGTCTCCAGCTTCCCGGCGTTGTTGCGCACCGTGCACTCGTTGCACAGCTTGTCGGTCTCCTTGGGGTCGCAGTTGAACTTGCAGCCCGTGACTTCGATGTCCGGCAGGACCTCGGCGAGGCCCCTGACGCCGACGGATTTGCCGGTGCCCTTCTGGCCGCGGATTAGAACGCCGCCGACCTCCGGGTAAATCGCGTTGAGGACCATCGCTTTCTTCATCTTCTCCTGGCCGACCAGGGCGACGAACGGGAATAGCACGCGCTTCTGCTTGGTCTTCTCGACCATGCGTCCGGCGGCGGCCTTGAGCTTGAGCTTCTCCTCCTCCTCCAGGCGCTGGCGAATCTGGCTCTCCAGCTCCGTCTTCAGGTGCGAGAGTTCTCCTTCTTTCATGCGCAGCTTCTCGCGCGACTCGTCGAAGAGGTTGCGCTGAATCTCCAAATCGGAGCGCGCCTTGATGAGGTCCGACTCCTTCATCCGGATCTTCTCCTCCTCCTCCATCATGAACTCCTCGGTCTTGCGCTCGACCTCGGTCTGGACCAGGCTCTCCATCTCCTGCTCCTTCATGTGGAGCTTCTCCTCTTCCTGGGCCAGCGCTTCCGTCTTCATCTCGAGCTCGGACTTGATGGCGGACACCTCTTCTTCCTTCAGGCGGACCTTCTCCTCCTCCTGGGCGATGCGCTCGTTGAGCGACTCGAGGCGCTGCTGTATCTCCTGCAGCTCCTCGTCCTTGAGGCGGAGCTTCTCCTCCTCGGCCTCGCGCATCTTCTGCATCTGCGATTCCATGTCGGTCTTAATCTGGTCGACCTCGTCCTCCTTGTCCAGGTAGAGCTCGAAGTGCGCGCGGCCCGGGTCCTCGAGGATAGCCGGATAGTTCATGTAGGCGATGAAGTCCAGTATGGCGACGAAGCACAGCAGGAGTATCATCCCGATGCTCAGGAACAGGTCTATCTGCTCCGCGCCCTGCTGGTAAGCCGCCGTCAGGCCTATGCCAACGAGCATCACCGTCGTGAGCATCAGGCCGAGGATGGTGTTGAACTTCGTGTCCCATAGGTGCATCAGGGCGTCCAGGGCTGCGATGACCGTACCGATGAGCAGGACGCCGACGGATATCGAGCCGCCCAGGAGTGGCGCGAAAGCGACCAGCGCCCGCGAGACGTTGCCCGTGACGTTGAATGTGAAGAGGAAGAATTCGATGAACATGAAGATGGCCAGGAAGACCGTGATGAAGAGGGTGATTGACGCCACTCGGTAGTAGTTGAAGAACCCCTCGCTCTTCTCCTCGTCCAGCATCTCCTTTATCTTGCGCTTGCGCTCCGCCTTGCGCTGCTTGGCTAGGTCGGCGTCGTCGAGGTCTTCATCCTCCTCGGCCTCTTCGCCCTCTGGCTCCGCCTCCTCGACGGCCTCCGGTTCCGCGGTCTCGGGAGCGGTTTCCGGCTCTTCTGCCGCTGGCTCCTCCGCCTTCTTCCTTCCGAAACCGAAGCGCTTCTTCTTGGGCGTTTCCTCCTCGGCCTGGGTTTCCTCTGCAGGCTCTGCCGCTGGCTCCTCTGCCACAGGCTCCTCGGTCGGTTCCGGGGCGGCCTCCTCAGCGGGTTCTTCAGCTGCGGTTTTCTTCTTTCCGAAGCCGAAGCGCTTCTTCTTGGGAGCCTCTTCCTCTGCCGGGGCTTCCTCCGCGGGAGCCTCCGCAGCAGGCTCTTCGGCCACGGGCTCCTCGACCGGGGCTTCCTTCCGAGCCTTCGCGGGTTTTGCAGTCTCCCCGACCGGCTCTGGCTCCGGGCCAAGCTTCCCTCCGCCGACAGAGCCAGTGTCCCAGGACTCGTCCTTCTTCATAGAGTTGAAGCAGTTGGGGCAAATCTCCGCTATCTCGTCCACGCCCTTGCCGCAGGACGGGCATCGGATTGTGTGCTCGAGGTTGGCGCTGCACGAAGGGCATATCTCGGCGTCCTCGCCGACGAGCGCGCCGCACTCGGGGCAGGCGAGCTGGTCCTTGGGTATTTCCTGCGCGGGGGCCTGCTCGGCGGTTGGCTGCGGCGTCGCGCCGTCCTCCGCCCCAGGCAGCTCGGCGCCGCAGTTGGAGCACTGCGTCACCTGGTCGTCGTAGCTGACGGTGCCGCAGTTCGCGCAGTAACGCTCCATCTCAGTCCTCCGCGTGCTGGCTCTCAATCTTCTCTATCTTCCTGGCCAGCTTGTTGCTGTTCCCGCGCCTGAAGAATAGGAATCCGGCTACGACCGCAGCCGCCATCAGCGACGCCGCGACGAGGGCGTAGACCTGGTATTCCTCCGTGATTAGGGCCGGCGGGCGGTACTCGGACGAGAACGGCCCCTCGTGAAACGCGGTCCGCCAGGTGTTGTCTGATGCCAGGAGGCGTATCGTCTTGCCCTGGAACTGGCTGAAGACGAAGATAATCCTGATGGTGTTGTTCTTCACGTAGTCGCCGGTGAACCTGTCGACGGTGCAGCGCTGGACGTTCAGGTGCCCGCCCGCGTGGTCGGCGAACCTGTCGTTCACGTCGTACGTGGAATTGGAGTCGTGCTGGAAATAGCTGGCGTTCGCGACGATGCCACCGTCCCCGTCGATGACCACGACGTTTATCGAGAAGATGTCCAGGCCGCCGTTCTGGTCGTACACGGTGACGTTGACCTCGACGTAATCGCCGCTGAGGCCGATGTGGATGTCGCTGAAGGTTGGCGGGATGCCCCAGACGCCGACGCCGCTTTGGGCGTGCGCAGCCGGCACAGCCAGGGCTAGGACGAACGCCGTTACTAGCGCTGCGGTGACGTAGCCCCTGCCCTTCATTTGCCTCCCTATCCCCTCTTGCCTCGCCCCTTTTTCTTTTGCTTGCGCTGCTCCGCCCTCTCCTTCTTCTTCTTGTTCGCGTAGTAGGTCATGAACGCGACCATCGCTATCACGACGGCCACGATGGCGATGATTGCCCAGGTGTTGATGCTGATGGGCTCCTCGTACCCTGCCGGGACCCTGTTGACCGTTATCGTGGTGGCGAAGGTCTCGTCCATCGGCGCCGCGCCGTCGCTCCAGCTCATGTTGTAGATGACCCGCGCCGTGAAGGCCGTGTTCGACGCCTCCGTGGCCTTGACCGTCACGCGCAGGTGCTTCTCGGTCGAGTTGGTG
>DAIRED010000074.1:0-9035 GCA_036795795.1 Thermoplasmatota archaeon
TGTGCTCCAACTGAACCAGCAGGACGGGGTCCGGGAAGTCGAGGGCCTGGGCCTCGGCGCGGACCATCTCCCAGCCCAGGACGATGTGGCCCAGGAGGTGGCCCGGCACGGTGCGCTCCGGCGCCTGCGGGTTGGCCAGCTCCTTCGTGCGAATCTCCACGAATTCGAGGCCGTGGGCTTTCGCGAACGCCTTCGCCCTCCCGCGCTCCTCCGCCGTGTAGGTCTCGGAGCAGGCAACTGCGCACAAGGTCTCAGGGTGAATCCTGGATGCGATGTAGGCGAGCAGCGAGCTGTCGACTCCGCCGGAGAATGCCACGACGGACGGTCCGGCCCTCTCGATGGCGCGGCATAGCTTCTCGAACTTGGGGGCAAGCGCGGGCGCGCGCCTGCGGACGCGCCGCATCATGGTATCGGCCGTTTCAGCCATGGAGGGACGATTAATGGCAAGGGATAAAGAGGTGCCGGTCGGGGGAGCCGCTCTGCGCGGCGAGGAGGTCCCCCGGGGCGCGCGCCGAACGGAGCGGGGGCCGGTCCGCCGCTGGAGATTTGCATGAGATTTTTGCATATCGATATATAGTCTCGGCACATCGCCTTTCTTGCCCGGAGGGGTGCATGATGAACAGGACGACGATGGCGATAGTGGCAGTGGTCGCGGCTGTGGCCGTGGCGGCCCCGCTCGCGTGGTATTTCTGGTCCGGCCAGGGGGCAGGCGGCGGCGGGCTGGCCGGCGCAGTCGAGATTTCTGGATACGCCTTCTCGCCGGCGACGCTGAATGTCGAGGTGGGCGACACCGTCACCTGGACGAACCTCGATCCGGTCCAGCATTCCGTCGTCTCCGACTCGGAGCTGGCCTCGCCCCTGCTGTCCAGGGGGGAATCCTATTCGCACACCTTTGCCCGCGCCGGCACGTACGAATACCATTGCGGGCCCCATCCCGACATGACGGGGAAGATCGTCGTGGTCTGACGGCGGTCACCCGTTCTTGACGAAGGTCCCTTTCTCGTACTCGTCGAAGGCGAGCTCCAGCTCCTCCCGGGTGTTCATGACTATCGGCCCCCGCCACGCGACCGGCTCCCCGATGGGCTTTCCCGAGACGAGGAGGAAGCGCGCCCCCTTCCCGCCAGCGGAGACCTCTATGTCCCCGTCGCCGCCGAAGACGGCGAGCGAGCGGTTCCCGAGGCGGCTGCCCTCCCCCGCCGCGAGTTCCCCGCCTACGACGTATGCGAAGGCCGTGTGCCCTCTCTTCGTTGCGCGGGCGAACCGGCCCCCGGGCGGGACCGAAACGTCGAGGTATTCCGAATCGACCACGAGATCCCTGACCGGCCCCGCCACCCCGCCGACGTTCCCGCACAGCACCTTCGCCGTCGAGCCGTCCAGCGAGACCTCCGGCACCTGCGATTTGCCGATGCCCCGGTATCGGGGGGCCATCATCTTGTCTCTAGCCGGAAGGTTGACCCAGAGCTGGAAGCCGCCCATCCTGCCGTCCGGCCGCCTCCCGGTTGACGGGAGGCCGGTGTAGAACGGGGAATAGCGCCCCATGCGGCCGGCCGCCGGTCTAGGCATCTCCTGGTGGATGACCCCCGAGCCGGCGGTCATCCACTGCATGTCGCCGGCCGCGATGGCCCCGGAGTTCCCCATGCTGTCCCCGTGCTCCACCGCACCCTCTAGCATGTACGTGACGGTCTCTATCCCCCTGTGGGGATGCCAGGGGAAGCCCGGCAGATACATGGCCGGGTCGTCGGACCTGAAGTCGTCGAGGAGCAGGAACGGGTCGAGCGTCGGCGCCTGGGCGTGCCCGAAGGCCCTCCTGAGATGGACCCCCGCCCCCTCCAACGTCGGGACGCTCTCCAAGACAGCCGCGATCTTCCGGACCTCGCCCATGGCCTCCGCTAACGTGTGTAGTTATAAATATTTTGCAACAAATCTCACCAAAATCAGCGCCTTTCGATGATCTCGATTAGCGTCCCGTCGGGGTCCTCGACGAAGGCTATCTTGCTGGCCCCGAGCATGAACGGCTCGTCGGAGACGACCGCTCCGGCCGCGCGCATCCGCTCGACCAGCGCCGCGCAGTCGTCGACCCTGAAGGCCAGGTGGTCGAATGTGCGCCGCTCGTACGGAGCCTGCTCGAACTTCTTCTGCGACTTGTACCAGGTCAGCTCCAGCGTCAGGCCGCTCCCCTCGCTCTCCAGGAAGGCTATCTCGGCGTCGTTCTGGGGGATGGCACGGCGCGAGGCCAGCTTCATCCCGAAGTGCGTCTCGTAGAACCGCACCGAGCGGTCCATGTCGCTGGTCCTTATCGAAACGTGCGCGAGCGCCATCGATTCACCGTGCTCTCCATCGCATCCGGGAATTTATCCTTTCCGACATGCATATGCTTTTCTACCAGCTTTTACATCTGGGGCCGTCAGGGGTAATCGGATGGGAGTGCCCAGCATAGCGGAAAAGATGGCGAAGCAGCAGAAGGAAATCGCCGTCTCGGAGTTTTTCGAGAGGAACAAGCAGGTCCTCGGTTTCGACTCGATGATAAAGAGCCTCATCGTCGCCGTCAAGGAGGCCATCGACAATTCTCTCGACGCCTGCGAGGAGGCCGGCATCCTCCCCGACATATCCGTCCGCATAGACCAGGTGGACAAGACCGAGTACAAAATCACCGTCGAGGACAACGGCCCCGGCATCGTCGAGCGCAACATCGAGAACGTCTTCGCGCGCCTTCTCTACGGCTCTCGATTTCACGCCGTCCGGCAGTCGAGGGGGCAGCAGGGAATCGGCATCTCCGCAGTCGTGATGTACGGCCAGCTGACGACCGGCAAGCCGGCGACCGTCCGCTCCAAAATCGCAGAGAGGGACGTGGCCGTCGAGATGGACCTCATCCTGGACACGAAGTCCAACACGCCGAAGAAGATGCGCACCGACTACGTCATCTGGGAGGGCAAGCCGCACGGCACCAGGATATCGACGTCTATCAAAGCTCGGTACATCTCTGGGAAGCAGTCCGTATTCGAGTACCTGCGCGGAACCGCGCTGGTGAACCCCCACGCCCAGCTCACGTTCGTCGACCCGTCAGGCCAGACGTTCGTCTTCAAGCGGGCGACCGACGTCCCGCCCCCGGCGGTCGTCGAGATAAAGCCCCACCCGGAGGGCCTGGAAATCGGTGCATTGATGGGGATGGCCAAGATTACCAAATCGAACCGCATGGGGGCGTTCCTCAAGACGGACTTCTCGCGAATCAGCGACCGGGTAGCCAAGGACATCCTCGACAAGGCTTCAGTCCCGCCGGAGAAGAAGCCCCAGCAGATGACGATAGACGACGCCAAGCGCATCATCGAGGCCATCGCCCAGGTCAAGATTATGGCCCCGCAGACCGACTGCCTCTCGCCCATCGGGGAGGTGCTGGTCAAGAAAGGGCTGAAGAACGTACTCGAGAACCTAAAGCCCTCGTTCTACGTTCAGCCGGTGACGCGAAAGCCGAAGGTCCACTCGGGACATCCGTTCGTAGTCGAGGTCGGGATGGTCTACGGCGGGCAGATTCCGCCTGATTCGCAAGTGGAGATACTCAGATTCGCCAACCGCGTCCCGCTGCTCTACCAGCAGGGGGCGTGCGCCGTCACCGCGGCGGTTGAAAATGTCGATTGGCGCAAGTACGGCCTCGAGCAGCGCGGCGGCAAGGGGATACCGTTCGGGCCAGCGGTGATAATGGTCCACCTGGCATCCACCAAGATTCCCTTCACGTCGGAGGCCAAGGAGGCCATCGCCAACGTCGCCGAGATACGGGAGGAGATGGAGCTAGCCCTGCGCGTCGTCGGCAACTCGCTGCGGAGCCATCTGGCAAAAGGCGTCCGCCGCTCGAAGGTCAGGGAGAAGTTCGACATCGTCCAGATTGTGCTGCCGAGGATTGCCGAGAAGGCCGCGGGAATAGTGGACAAGCCCGTGCCGGCGCTGGGCCCGACCATAACGAAGATAATGGACGTGGTATGGATAGACGACAAGGTCGAGTTCGAGAAAGGGAAGCACACAGTGACCATAGACATCTACAACTACACGCCGACCGGCAAGGTGTTCACCCTCTACGCAGTCGTGCCGGAGGCGAATCTAGTGCTGGGCGGCATATCGCCGCGCCCGACCGAGGTCAAGGAGGGGCGCATCACCTGGGAGCTGAAGCGCATTCCGTCGACGGAGAAGGCAACGCTTAAAATCGAGCTTCAAGGCTTGGACAAGGACGCCTACGACGAGAACGAGCTGTACGCCTCTGGCATCGACTCGGAGCGAATCGTCGGCGCCGAGCCGCTGCCCGGCGACTGGGGCATCAAGGCTGCGGAGATAGAGAAGGAGGAGCGCCCCGCCGAGGAAGAGGAGAACGGCGTGGACTACGACGACGCGAAGGAGGACGTTTCCAATGACGAGTGAGGACAGGAACCAGGCCGCGATAGAGGAACTTTACAAGATCGCAGAGCAGATTTATTCCCAGCTGGACAACGGTAAAATCCCGGGGATGAAGATTCCCCTCCGCACGAAGGCGAACATCAAGTTCCACCCTCGCTCTATGGTCTGGAAGTACGGCGACCAGACCGGCGCCCGCACGGCAAAGAAGCTCCAAGGCGCTTACATGCTCCTGCGCACGATGTACATGCTGGAGTTCATCCAGCAGATGATAAAGGAGAAGAAATCCTCGACCCTCAGGGAGATGTACTACATCAGCGAGGGCTGGGACCTGGCCAAGTTCCACGCCCAGGACGAGTCCAACAACCTCGCCGAGGATCTGGAGATAATCACGAAGTGCCTGCGCGAGGACTTCAAGCTGCGCCCGGAGGAGAACGGCGCCAGCGTCATAGGCAACATCACCCTCACCGAGTACAACCGCAAGGGCGAGAAGAAGAAGATAAACTGCCAGGACGACGTCGGCGACTCGGGATACGGGATACCGTTCAACGTGGAGAAGGACAAAATCGAGCTGCTGTCTCACGACGCGGACTTCGTCCTCGCCCTCGAGACTGGCGGAATGTTCGACCGCCTCGTCGAGAACGGTTTCGCCGAGGACTCGCGTGCGATATTGGTGCACCTGAAGGGGCAGCCCGCGCGCTCTACCAGGCGTTTCATCAAGCGCGTCAACGAGGAGATGAAGTTGCCCGTCGTGCTGTTCACCGACGGCGACCCGTGGTCGTTCAGAATCTACGCGAGCGTCGCCTACGGCGCCATAAAGACGGCGCACATCTCCGAGTACCTGGCCACCCCGACGGCGATGTTCTGCGGGATAACCGCGAGCGACATAATGAACTACGACTTGCCCACCGACAAGTTGAACGACAAGGACGTCAAGGCGCTCCATGCGGAGCTGACGGACCCGCGCTTCAACGACCGCTTCTGGAAGGACGAGATAGAGCTCATGCTCAAGCTCGGCAAGAAGGCGGAGCAGCAAGCGCTGGCGAAGTACGGTTTGGACTACGTCACGGACAAGTACCTGCCGGAGAAGTTGGGGGAGCTGGGAGTGCTGTAGGGTCCCCTGTAGAAATATTTATTAGCTTCAAATTCATCGATTAACCTATGGACCTACGCATCAGTCCAAAATTGAATTACTCAGATAAAATTTACTCTCTAAAAGAAAGAATGGATTTTTACGGATTTCCAGGAATGAGCATCGCCGTAATAAAAGACTTCGAACTTGCTAAGGTCGCAACTTTCGGCGTTAAAGACAGCAAATCCAAAGCGGAAGTTACCGAAAACACCCTTTTTCAAGCTGCGTCGATAAGCAAACCCATCACGGCTTTGATTACTTTCAGACTCATCGAGAAAGGATTGCTAGATTTAGACGAGGATGCGAACAATCATTTGAAAGGTTTCAAGACAATCGATACGAAGGGGAAACAGATGGCGATCTCAATAAAAGAACTGTTAAGTCATACGGGGGGATTGAGCATTTCGGGATTTCCCGGATACTCCTTCCATGATAAGATCCCCACAATGGAACAAATTTTCAAAGGTATTCCCCCGTCAAACACCAATGCAATTATGGTGGAGTTCAATAAAGGCGAATATCATTATTCTGGAGGGGGCTACACAATCCTCCAAAGGGTAATTGAAGACGTGACAGGAATGAACTTTGAAAGCGTAGCGAAAAAGGAGGTGTTCGACATACTGAATGTGGAATCCTCGACGTTTCGATTCGTCACAAAGAAAGATGATTTTTCCTCGGGCCACAGACTGAAAAATAGGGTTCGGGGCAAGTTTCATCGATACCCTGAAAAGGCCGCTGCAGGGCTATGGACAACGCCGAAAGACCTGGCGAACATCATTATCGAATTGCTGAATATTTACAACAATAGGACGCCCGGGGATTTTTTAGCGAAAGAATCGATGACTGAAATTTTCACACCCGTGCAGACTGCAAGGGGGGATTTCATGGGACTCGGATTCTTCATCAAGAAAACAGAAGATGGCATTTATTTTTATCATGATGGGTGGAACGAAGGATTCCTGTCAAAGTTCTTCGCCAATTTGAAGAAAGGGTACGGGCTCGTGGTGATGACCAACTCGGATAACGGTCTTGACCTGATGGATGAAGTGTTCGTGAGTCTCGCAAAGAAATATAAATGGGGTGAGTTGGAAGATTATAACTTTTATTGATGTCAGAGCCTAATATTTTTCTTCAATACGACGACCATTCGTTTGTGGTAATGTTCTCCGTGTTCGTCTACCTCGTTGTACTCGTCGTAAACTGGCTCCTTTATTACTTGAAAATATCTGGACATAACCGATGTTATTTCTTCAGAGGAAAAATGCACATCGTATTTTGCTGAATCCTTGTATTTGATTGTCTGGAACATTATGACATACAGCACACCAGATGAGGCCAGAACCCGTGCCAGTCCAGCCAAGGACGCGCTCAAATTCGTGTGGTGTAGCGTGTATCCACAATATGTTGCATCGAATTCTTCGTTTCTATACGGGAGGTCGTTCAGGTCACCGACATCGAATTGGATTTTCAACCCCCTTCGTTTGGACTCTTCCCTCGCTTTTGATATCGCAACACTGGAGATGTCGATTCCTGTGACCGCGTGACCTGCCTCGGAAAGAAAAATGCTGTTGTTTCCGCTGCCGCAGCCTGCATCCAATATCCTGCAGCCTGGTTTGAGATACTTCACAAAATGCCGCATGTGGGAGGATGGCTTGCCAGTTTCCCAGTGGGCGCCTTTGCGGTATTCCTCGTTCCAGCGCTCGGCCATGGTCGGTCATGCATGCTCTTAGATATTATCCTATTTGGTCGGCCCTACTACGGCATTGTCACAGCCCAGCGCCACATGCGCTATCTCCCAACGCAACTCGCTATAAACCGTATCTCCTCCTCCAGCTTCGGCAGCCTCGCCACCACCAGCGGTTCAATCGTCTTCCAGTCCTTGCGCTTCTCCTCCATCTTCTTCCTGAAGTCCGAAGGGGTGAATTCCGGGACCTTGCGCCGAACATCCGCCATGTCCAGCTTGGCCCCCTGTTTCAGAAGGATGTAGAGATCGTGCACGTCGCGCGGCTTGTCCCTGCCGAATATCGCCGAGACCTTGTTGGAGGCTATGTCGCCCGCCTCAGGCACGCGCATCTCGACCGGCGGCACGTCCGGGTAAGGGGAGTACATGGTCGCGGGGCGCCCCTTGACGGAGCACTCTTCCGACGCCAGTATCTCGACCTGGAGCGTTATCGGGCGAGGATGGGCGGATGAAGTCACGGAGAGCTTGACGAACTCCATGTTGGCGGTCCGCTTCCTCCGTTCCACGCCGCATTGGAAGCCGAGGAACCCCAGCTCCCGGGCGACGTGCTCGCCGGCGTCCGAAGGTATGCTCCCCGCGCACATGTCCAAGTCCTCGGAGAACCTGTCCCCCCTGTAGAACTTCCATATGCAGGTGTCGCCCCTGAAGACGAGACTGGGCGTCCGCCTGTAAAGTATGTGCAAGGCCAAATCCTGCAGGTAGTCCTTCCAGATGTGGTCCACAATCCTGAGGCGGCGCATGTGGGCGTAGCCCTTCAGCTCGTTAGTCGTCAGCATTTCAGCAACTCCTTCACGGCGTTCATTACCCTCCGGTTTCCTGTCAATTCGGAATACTCCTTCAGCAGCCTGGCATCGGCCGACTCCACGGCTCCGCCGAGTTCGCCGAGCGGAATCTCCCCCGTGTAGATCGCATCGATGATTATCTTCTCGACCCTGGCCAGCGGTATCCGCCCACCGTCGCCGAAGGGAACGTTTTCGTAGCCGAACATCAACCCCGGCCTCACATGATAATATCGAATCTCGGAGCCGGCGAAATGAAGCCTGCGCGAGAACCTCTTCCGCGAAGTGACGACCTGCACGGAGAACGGTATCTGGGTGGTCAGGCCGCGCGCGCTCATCGCCGACCAGAGCGAGAGGTAGCACGGTTCGGTGACGTGGGTCGCGACGAGCACCGCGTTGTCGGACGCGGAATACTTACCGCGCTCGATTCGGGTTATGCTCCCAGATTCGGACATCTGGTGGAGTCGCAGCCTCGCGTAGGCCGGCGGGATCCCGCGCTCCGACAGATCCTTGACGCCGAAGACCGGCTTTTTCAAGATGTCGGCGATTTGTTTCGAATACAAAGTTCTAGGCACGTTCGAAGATAGCGAACTTTTAATATATAAATCTATGTAAGTTATTAAAGAATATAATTATCATCGATTCGTTATGCGAGCCAAAATAACGAATCCCACCCGCTTTCCAAGCCAATCCTTTTCTACTCCAGCGCGATAAAGGCAATCGATGCCCGGCAAGCCATCAGGCGAAGTCCTCTCCAAGTGCGGCTACCGCTGCGACCTCTGCCTCGCGTACGGCCCGAACGTGGAGCGCGAGGACCGGCGCGCGGAGCTGAGCGACGGCTGGCACGCCATATTCGGCTTCAGGATACCGCCTGAGAAGATTATCTGCGATGGCTGCGTCTCCGGGGATACCCCCCGCCTTATTGACAATTCTTGTCCGGTGCGGCCGTGCGTGGTTTCGAGGGGGCTGGACAACTGCTCCGCGTGCGACGAATACGTCTGCAACA
>DAIRED010000075.1:0-8930 GCA_036795795.1 Thermoplasmatota archaeon
GAAGCGCTACAGGGAAGGCAAGATATCCGAGGAGACGTACAGGATGCTGCGCGAGAAGTACGGCGGCGCGTCCTAAGGTCGTATTCTCTCGAGCCTCAGGTACTCTATCTCGCTCTCGCCGACCCTGCCCAGCAGTATCTCCTTGCGGACGCCGTGCGCGAGCCTCACCGCCCTGCTTATCTCCGCCCACATGCTCCGGTAATCGTCAGGAATCGCGTGGACCAGGTAGCGCGCATGCGTCGAATCCGGGTCTCCTTCGTACACCCGGAAGTGCGAGCCGTACTTGAATCCGGTCTTGACCAGCATCCCGGCGCCCTTGAGGTCGCGGTAGACGCGCATCCTGAGCTCGAAGTCGGGCTGCGCCTCCTCGGACGCCTCGCGGAACTTCTTCCAGTGGAGCTTCTTGCCGCTCCTCGCGTCGCGGAGATTGAGGGCGCCCTCCTCTGAGAGATATCCCGCCTCCAGCAGCGAGAGCTGGAGCCCGCTCCCCATCATCTTGCCGTAGAACCCGCTGGCGTGGAGCGCCGCCGCCTCCGAAGGCTCGAGCACGAGCACCCTGTCCTCTATCACCAGGCCTTCGGCAGCCTTCCCGGGATGCGAGAACTTCAGGCGGCCCTTGGGCACGATGTCCTTGACCTTGTAGTAGGTGAGGTCGCCCTCCTCGTCGACGACAGCCAGCAGGAAGACCTTGTGCACCCTGTTCGTGCTCTCCATCAGGCTCATCAGAACCCTGGCATCGAAGATGCCGCGCTCGGAAATCGCCGCTATCCAGTACTTCGAATGCGCCTTGCCCGGAGCGCCGCCGCGCGGCAGCACGCGAAAGTCCAGCGGAGGCGTACCGGGCTTGACGACGTAGCCGCGCTGCCTCACGTCGCGGTAGACGATGTACTTGATTTCGAAGCCGGGAATCTCGCGCGTGGCCATGCTCACGAGGTCGCCCATCGAGCACGGCGAGCTGCCGTCGGATATGGCGATGCGGCCGGACTCGGCCAGGTACGAGGCCTCCATGAGGTCAAGCTCGAGCCCGCCCCCGGACAGGGGCTTGCCGTAGTAGCCCTTGATGTAAATCTGGTTCCCCTCCGCCTCGTCGGGGATTACGACCTTCTTGCCGCGCAGCTCGGCGCGCGCGGGCTGCCTGCTCCCAGTCTCGACGTGGAGCATGGCTACAGCCCCTGGCGCGCGAAATATTCGGGAGCGCGCTTGCGCAGCTCCTTCATCATCATGCTCCTCGCCGTCTCGGCGCCCGACGGACCCATGAACATCGCCAGCGCCCCCGAGACCCTCCGGACGAGCATCTCGGCCTGCCTCGGGCTGAGCATGTCCCGCGTGAGCCCCATCTGGGCCAGCTGCCTCTCGATGACCGGCTTGACCATCGGCGACATCGGGGCGAGCCTCTCCTCGACCGCCCTGAGGTATTCGGAGCTGTCCATCGGTTTGGGTATGGCGGCCGCTAAATAAAAGCTGTGGTATTCAGGCCGCACAGACAGATGCCCGCCGCAGACCTTTCCGAATGGCAGCGCTAATCGCGCGGAGATAAATTCTGCAAGCGGACATCCAATCGCCAAGCGACGTTAAGGTTGTCCGCCCTTGGCAAGCTTCATGCAGGCGTACAGCAGCGCGGTCATGTACTTGCCCGAGCTGCGGAGCGCCGCGACGTCACCGGACCAGTTGGCCAGCACGGGGCCGTCCTCCTTCTCCAGGAGGTTTACGACCTTGCCAACGATGCGCTCGGTCCAAGGGTTCACGTCGCCCTTCATCACGAGCACGACGACGACGTTCTTGCCGCTCTGGACGAGAATCTTTTTGCCGTTGAGCGTGACTATGTTGAGCCTGCCCGCGACGTACTTGGGGGAGCGGATGTAGTTGCGCGACGTGCGCAGGTCCGCGAATATCTCGGACTGCTCGTCCCTCGACGTCGCCCGGGTGGTGTGGTGGGAGATGAACTTGCCGTCGCGGTAGAGCAGGAAGATGTCGCTGACCAGCATCGGGTTGGCCGGTTTGTCCGGCGCCCTGGCCGATTCGACCTTCTTCGTCACGATGGGCTCGCGCGGCTTCGAGTCCGCCTGGACGCCCTCGACGAAGTAGGCCTCCTTGTACTCGCGCCTGATGTCGGCTATCTCGACCGCCATCTCATCGACGAGGTCGGGGTTCTCCGTCAGCCTCTTCTTCGCGGCCTCGACCCGCGCCTTGGTGGAGGGGAGCACGAGGCCGTCCAGGTCGTAGAGCACGTCCCTGGCCTTGACCTTCTTCTTGAGGAGAGCGAGCTTGGCCTTGATGTCCTCGACCAAGTAAGGGTTCTTCAGGTTGACGTCCCTGTTGATGTCGTCCGCCTCGGAATCGAGCCCGGAGATGTTGAGGTCCAGCAGCTCGGATTTCAGCTTCGCCAGCTCGGCCGCGGCGGCCTCGAACTTGTCGAACGCCTTGCCAGCCTGCGGGTCCTTCGCGGTGAGGAGCTCCTGGAGCTTGTCGACCTGGTAGCCCTCGGCCTCCCACTCGATGAGCTTGGACTGGAGCTTCTCGTCCTCTATCTCGAGCTTCGTCTCCGAGACGACCTTGGACACAGCCGAACCGAGCTTTCCGGACTCCGACGCCTGCTGTGCGGGTTCGGCCTGGGGCCTCTGAATCTCCTCGGCCTCTGGCGCAGGCTGGGGCGTTCCCTCTATTGTGGCCTGCGGGGCCTCCTGGCCTTTCTTCTTTGATCTTCGGCGAGCCATCTAAACCACCGTGACGGTTACGTGCTGGTGACTATTTCGAACCGTCCGCTCTCGAATATGAGCGGGAAGAACGACCTGTCGTGCCGTGTCTTCCTCATCTTGACGACGCCGACGTAGAGGTTGGCGCCAGTCTCGTGCAGCTCGACCTTGAGCTGGATGATACCGTCCGAGAGGAAGTCTTCTATTCCGTAGAGGCCGTAGACCTGGCGGTCCGTCGGCATCTCGGATATCAGGAAGGTCGTGACGCCCAAATCGCGGACCTGCTCGAAGAAGTAGAACAGCTCCGCGCGCGGGTTCTTGAACGTCGTGAGGGCGTACAGCGCCGCGAGCGAGTCCAGCACGAGCACCTCGCAGCCGAACTTGTCCTTGTAGTTCTTCAGGACGCCGAGAATCGACTTGAGCCAGTCTACGTTCTGGGGCTTGGTCTTGTCGTAGGCTATCTCCTTGCGGACGCGGCCCAGGTCGACGACGATGAGGTTGTCCATCCCGCGCGGGTCCATCCCGAGCTTCCCCATGTGCTCCACGATGCTCTGCTTCGACTGTTCGAGGGTCAGATAGATGCCCTTCATGTTGCGTTCCTTGTGGCCGTTGTAGAGAAGGCTGAACGTGAACGAGGACTTCATCGTCCCCGCGTGGCCGCAGACCAGGACGATGTAGTTGGCCGGGACTCCGCCCTCCATCTTGTCGTCGAGGCCGATGACGTGAGTCTTTATTCTCTCCACCTTAGGCGCTGCGGCAGGTGCCTGTGCGACTGTACCGTCGGTCATTGTTTATCCCCCGTTCCACTACTGTCAGGATGAGTGGGAATACTATAACCATTATATTACGTTTTGGTTTGGCTCTCACTTCGTGTCGCGCCGGGCCAGCGCTTGCTCCCTCTCGAAAAGGGAACTCTCCTTCTCTATGAGCTTCAGCTCCACCTTGTCGACGTCGCGCTTGCGCTCGACCGTCTTGGTCTCCATCGACTTGAGCTCCTCTATCTTGCGACCCATCGCGGCCTTCTTGTCGTCGAGCTCCGCCTCCTTTCCCCGCAGCGCCAGGTCCTTGTTGGTGAGCTCGTTCTGCCTCACGACGAGCTCGTTCTCCTTCGCCTCCAAGCGCTTCCTCCCGGCCTCGGTCTTCTCCTCGCGGGCCGTCATGGCGTCCTCCTGGGACTTTATCCGCGCCGCCTTCTCGTCGAGCCCCTCGTCCCTCTGCGCCAGCTGATTCTCCATCTCCTTCAGAGATTCCACTTTCCGGTCCAGCTCCGCGGCCCTCTCCTCTATCTTGGCCCTGATGTCGGCCAGCTCGCCCCTCTCTCGCTCGAGCGCTTCCTGCCTCTCCGCAAGGGCCGTGTCTCTTTGAGCCAGCTCGACGCGCGTCGCCTCGAGCCCCTGTGCCTGGGCGTCCGCCTGCTCGGCGCGCTTCGCGAGGCGCTCCTTCATGCTCTCTATCTCGGCAGACTTGCCGTCGAGCTCGTTCTGCCAGTTCTTCATCCTGTTCTCGAGGGCCATGACCTCTTCCGCCCGCGCGTCCAGGCGGTCGCTCTTCTGGTCCAGTTGAGATGTAAGGGCTTCCATGTCCGCCGTTCTGGCGTCGAGCTCTGCTCGTTTAGCCTCGAGCGCCCTCATGTCCGCCTCGACGGATTCCGCCCGCTTCTGGAGGCTCTCCTCCATGTTCAACGCTCTCGCGACGCGCTCCTCCGATTGCGCGCGCTCCTTCGCGAAGTCGTCCTTTGCTGCAGCGAGTTCGGCCTCCCTCTCGTCCAGGCCGCGCGCCTTGGCATCCATGGCGGCCACGAGGGCGTTGAGCTGCTCGCGGTCGGCCTCGACCTCCCTGGCCTTGCCCTTGAGTGCCTCCTTCGCGGTGTTCAGGCGCTGCTTGTATTGCTCGAGCTCCTGCCCCTTCTGTTCCAGCGAAGCCTTCGTCTCGAAAATGCCGATCTTCGGAGCGGCCACCGACGTGTCGACGTCGACGGGCGGCGAGCTGACGGGGGTTACCTCGGGCGCCTGGACGGCTTCCTCTTTCAGGACCTCCTCAGCCTGCTCTGGTTGCCCCTCGAGCTCGGGCTGGGGCGCCTCCTCGACGGCGGGCTGCGCCTTCTTGCGCTTGAAAAACGAGAACCTGCCAGCCTTCTGCGGTTCTACATCCGAAGCTGCGTCGTCTGACACCTGAGCCCCCTCTCGCTGCCATCCGCAAGATGCCCGACACCGGACATATAGCTTTCGGTCGAGCGTCGGAAAAGCTATTATAAAGACCCAGATATACGGCTAAACAGAAAATGCCCGTGGTGCCGTGACTACACGCTGCGGCACGCCTGCGCGGTCCCGTGGGCCGTGACCACATGCTGCGGCGTGGTCTCGGCACAGGACGGCAGCCCCGTGGGCGCTCGACGCTTGGCTGCGGCCGCGTCGGCGCACACACGAAACTACTAGGCAGAAAAAAGCCTTGATTCGCATAGTCCCGTGGGTTGCGACCACATGCTGCGGCGTGGTCTTAACACACACGGGACTGCTAAGCAATTAAACGCTTTAATTCGCATAGTCCCGTGGGGACTGGACGTGTGCTGCGGCACGTCCGTCCACACACGGGACTACTCAACAGCCAAACGCTTTGATACGTATAGTCCCGTGGTGTAGTGGCCAATCATCCCGGCCTTTGGAGCCGGGGACGGCAGTTCGAATCTGCCCGGGACTATAATTATTTTAAATGGAGGGCAGATTCGAACGAGGACTAGCGGTCTTCGTCATTTTTCGAACAAGGAGCTAGTCCGAAGTTCGGGCAAGGACTACATATCCTCAGCCTTGCCCGAACATCGGCAAAATGCGTGTTTCAGGCGTCCACTATCTCCGCCTTTCCGTCCCTCTCCACGACCCGCTTCGTGAACCCGCGCTTGACGATGCTGTCGTAGTCGTGGCCGGCCTGCGGCGAGTAGACTGCCAGGAAGGCGAGTTCTCCCGCGCCCGTGTTCACGGTCCTGTGCGCGGCGCCCGGCGGGACGTAGGCGACCAGCCCCTCGGAAATCTCCGCGCTGGTCACGGAGCCGAGCCTGTCCTGCATCAAGATGATTCCAGAGCCTGCGAGCCCGAGATAAATCTCCCCCGCGTCGGCGCGCTTGTGGAAGTGGCCCTTCGTCATGTGGTATTCGTCGCCCACCTTGCCTGGGGAGATGACCGTGATGGCGTAAGTGAGGTCGGAGGGCTCCTGCTCCGCCGGCGAGATGACCTTGTAAATCTCCCTCTCTGGCTCCGCCTCAGCGGCGAAGAACCCTTTCAGGTCCTTGAGAAGCCTCGCGTCCACCTTGGTCGGGCCGTCCAGGCCCCATGGGTTCCTCGTGACCTTGTGCGCGAACGCAGCCACCGCGGTGCTCATCGCCCTCGATTATCCCCCATGAGGCATAAAGGTTGCGGGTGGGATACCCTTATATGCGCCAGCTCTTTTTTCCTCCCGATGGCAAATGAAATGCACGTCGCCGGTTACTCGGCAAACATAGACGACCCAGACGCGTTCGTGGCGCGCCTGCGGGCAGTCTCCGAGAAGCTGGGCTCGGTGGTCGAGGTTTATGACGCCAGCATCGTCCTTGGGGCAGAACACGTCATCTCGGCGTGGGGGCGGGCCGAGCGGGCGCACGCCTCCGGGCGGGCCGTTGCGGGCTCGGTGGCGATGGAGGCCCGGCTATACATCTCCTGCGAGGGGCAGATAAAGGCCGCCTTGGCCAAGACGGGCGTGAAGAGGGGGGACGGCGGCGTGGTGCTCGCAGCTACAAGCGCGGGGGCGCTGGATGAAGCCGCCAAGGAGTTGAATTTGGTGCGGGACGACGCGCTCTTGGAACCCACGAAAGAGAAGCTGATATCGTGGGGATTGGACCCAGAAGCGGGGAATGCGCCGGACCTAATCTTCGAAAAGATGTCGTTGCTCGAGGTGGAGCGCTGATGGTTTCTTTCGGCGAGGACGTGCACCTGAAAACGTCGGGCGAGGGGGATGTGAAGGACATCACCGCGCTCGTCGCTGGAGTCGTGACTCGCAGCGGAATCGGTGGCGGAATTGTATGCGTCTCAGTGGTGGGCTCCACAGCGTCCGTCACGACGGTCGAGTTCGAGCCAGGCCTTGTGAAGGATTTGGGCGAGGCCGCCGAGAGGCTGTTCCCTCGCGGGCTGGAGTACGACCACCACAGGAGGTGGGGCGACGGCAACGGCCACTCGCACGTCAGGGCCTCGTTTCTGGGGCCGGGAATCACCTTGCCCGTGAGGGAGGGAAAGCCTGTTTTGGGCACCTGGCAGCAAATCGTGCTCATGGAGTTCGATCCGAGGCCGAGGGAGCGCACCGTCGCCGTCCAGGTCGTCGGAGATTAGACCACGGAAAACCCGTCGAGCGCCTTCGCGAACTTCTTGGCGAGCGCCGCGTCCGATTTCAACAGGAGGAGCATCGCGAGGAGCCTGGCGCGGACTATCTTTCCCTGGTCCGCCAGCGCCTCGTCGTCGACGTCGCTGAAAATCTTGAAAGTCCTGAGGTCCATCTCCGTGAATGCCTCGGTGAGCCGGTCGACCGCCTGCTCCGCGTCGCTCGGCTTGTAACCGGCCTTCGAGAGTATCCTCACCGCCGCCTCGACCTGCGCGCGTCGCTCCTTGTCCAGCACCTTCGACGCCTCGGCCTTGCCGAAATCGTCCGGGGATAGGAGGAAGACCTTGGCGGTCCGGCCGTAAATCTTCTCGGGGATGTGGTGGACGGTGCGCTCTCCCGTCGCGTGGATGTAGCCCGCGGCCTTGAGCTTCTCGACATGGCGGTAGACCGTGGACTCGTCCTTGCCGATGACGTCGGCTATCTGGGAGACCGCGAGGTCGTTGAACCTCAGGAGGGCCAGTATGTTGCGGCGCGTGTCCTCTATCCCCACCTTTATGACCTTGGGGTCGGTGACCACGACTACGTCCCGGCTCATGCACTCAATATGGACAAACCGTTATATAGAATTTTTGCATACCTGCACATACATGCAACTGTTCGGCCTCGGAAAGGAGAACGGCGACGGCAACAGCACCAGGAGGCGCGAGATTATCGCCTTCACGTGGCCCGTCATCCTGACGAACCTGCTCCAGACGCTCACAGTCACCGTGAACCTTCTCATGGTCGGCAACCTAGGCGGCCAGGAGGGCGTCGATGCAATCGCCGGCGTCGGGCTCGGGAGCCAGGTCGTCTTCCTGGCGCACTCGATTATGATGGCGGTCAGCGCCGGGACGATTGCGCTCATCGCCCGGCACATCGGGGCCGGGGAGAAGGAGAAGGCCGAGCGCGTGATGGAGCAGAGCATCGTGCTGAGCCTGCTGCTGACGATACCGTTGATACTGATGGGCTGGTTCCTCGGCGGGACGATTGTGGATTTGTTCGGCGCAGAGCCAGGGCCTCAGGCGCTTGGTGAGGTCTACGTCAAGTACGTCTTCCTCGGCGCGGCCTTCAGCTTCTTCGAGTTCATCATGGGGGCGGCGCTTCGCGGGGCGGGGGACATGAAGACGCCGCTGTACATGGCGCTCGTCACGAACGTGGTCAATATCTTGGCGGGATACATGCTTATCTTCGGCAATCTCGGGGCGCCCGAGATGGGCGTCAAGGGGGCGGCCATCGCCAACGTCATCGGGTTCGCCGCGGGGGCCGCGTGCTACGTCGTCCTCCTGCTGGGCCGCAGGCTCATCATCAACCTCCCGAAGGCGAGGAACAACTTCGAGAAAGGCGTCATCAGGCGAATCCTGAACATCGGCGCACCCGCCGCGGCGGAGCAGGCCGTGCTGCAAGTGGGATTCTTCCTCTACACGGCGATTATCGTCGCCTTCGGCACGTCGGCGCTCGCAGGCCACCAGATAGGGGCGCGGATCCAAGGGCTGGCGTTCATGCCAGGGATGGGCTTCTCGATGGCCGCGACGGCCCTTATCGGCCAGCATCTCGGCGCGCGCGACCCCGAAGGCGCGGAATCGTGCGGTTGGGAATCTACGAAGCTCTCGATGGCGGTGATGTGCCTCATCGGAGCCGTGATGTTCATCTTCGCCGAGCCGATGTCGTGGATATTCGTCCAGGACTCCGAGTCAGTCAAGTACGCCGCGCTGTGGATAAGGCTGCAGGCGCTGGCGATGCCCGCCATCGGGATTCATTTCACGCTGTCCGGTGCGCTGCGGGGCGCGGGCGATACTAGGTGGCCTCTGTGGGTGTCGGCCATCGGAATGTTCGCCGTGCGCCTGCCAATCGCCATCG
>DAIRED010000076.1:0-8921 GCA_036795795.1 Thermoplasmatota archaeon
AACGGGACACCAGCCCCACGGCGTTGGAGAGCGAAACGGCGGTCGGGCGCGTCGCCGCGAGCTCCCTGACGGACGAATCGAGGCCCGACTTGAAGGCCGCCAGGTCGTCCCCCTGGAACCGCTCTGCGTAGACCGCGAGCGCGAGCGCCACCGACCTGGCTATGCGGCCCGCGCCGCGAATCCTCATGTCGACGATGCGCCCGGCGGTCTGCCTGACGTCCAGCATCTCTTCCATTGAAGGCGCCATTGCCCTGGCGGATTATTATCCTTTGCCTCGGAAAGTATAATATGCCAACTGAACGATTTACCCGCCGTGAGGATTCTCGGCAACGTGCTAGATGCAATCGGCGGGACGCCGCTCGTGAGGCTGAGCAGGGTGACCGAAGGCTGCGAGGCCGCAGTGTGCGCGAAGCTCGAATCCCGCAACCCGGGCGGAAGCGTCAAGGACCGCCCCGCGAGGGAGATGATAATCGGGGCGGAGAAGGCGGGACTGCTCGGTCCCGGTTCAATCGTCGTAGAACCCACCTCGGGGAACATGGGCATCGGGCTGGCGATGGCTTGCGCCGTCAGGGGATACAAGCTCATACTCACCATGCCAGAAACCATGAGCGTGGAGAGACGAGCGATGATAGCCGCGCTCGGGGCGGAGATTGTGCTCACGCCCGGTGCCGACGGGATGGGAGGGGCGATAAAGAAGGCGGAGGAGCTGGTGGCCGCGCATCCGAAGGGCTTCATGCCCCAGCAGTTCAAGAATCCAGCCAACCCGCAGGCGCACGCCCGAACGACCGCGGAGGAGATTTGGAGCGATACCGACGGCGCGGTCGACGCCATCGTCGCCGGCGTCGGGACGGGTGGAAGCATAACCGGCATGGGTACCATGCTGAAACCGAGGAAACCCTCGTTGAGGCTGATTGCGGTGGAGCCAGCCGAGTCCCCTGTCCTCTCCGGCGGAAAGAAAGGCCCCCACGGAATCCAGGGCATCGGCGCGGGCTTCGTCCCGGACATCCTGAGGATGGACGTGGTCAACGAGATAATCCAGGTGCGCACGGACGATGCCAAGGCGATGGCCCGGAGGCTCGCCCGTGAGGAGGGCATCTTCGCGGGGATATCGTCTGGCGCGGCCGCCCTGGCTGCGGTCGATGTGGCGAAGCGCGAGGGGATGTCCGGCAAGCTGGTCGTCGTCATATTCCCCGACACCGGTGAGAGGTACCTCAGCGCAGGCGTGTTCGACAGGTGACGGGGACGTTCGCCGGTAATTTGACGATTAAAAGCTGGCTATTACTTCTTATCAGCACCCTTTATCGAAGTAATCTTGAGCTGCCTGTACTCGGTGACTATCTTGCTGAAGGGTGGGACCGATTCGGTAAGCCATACGTTTCCGCCGATGATGGAGTCGTGGCCTATCACTGTCTCGCCCCCGAGTATCGTCGCGCTGGCGTAAATCGTGACGTTGTCCTCGACCTTCGGGTGGCGCTTCTGCCCGCGGGCCAGCTCGCCCTTCTCATCGCGCGCGAAGTGCAGCGCGCCGAGCGTGACCCCCTGGTACAGCACGACGTTGTCCCCTATCTCGGTGGTCTCCCCGACGACGACGCCGGTGCCGTGGTCTATGAAGAAGCTCTCCCCTATCTTCGCGCCCGGGTGGATGTCGATCCCGGTCTCGCCGTGGCCGTGCTCGGTCATTATCCTCGGTATTATCGGAACCCCCATCTCGAAAAGCTCATGAGCTACGCGGTAGTACGTTATCGCGCGTACCGCCGGGTAGCTGATGACGACCTCGTCGAGGCTCTTCGCCGCAGGGTCGTTCTTGTAGGCCGCGCGCACGTCCTTGGACAGCATCTGCCTAATCCGGGGCAGGCGCTTCATGAACTCGAGGGCCTGGCGCTGTCCGGCCTGGCCGCAATCGGTGCATGCTCCGCGCTCGGACCTGCAGGCGTAAGCGAGGGACTTGGTGATCTGGTACGCCAGCTTCTCGTAGGTCAGGTGCATCTCGTTCCCGACGTGGTACTGCAGGTACGAGCCGTCCAGCTCCTGCTTTCCGAAGAAGCCGGGGAAGAGGATGTCCTCCAGGTCGCGGAGTATGTCCACAACCTCGCCCCTGGAGGGCATCAGCGACGCGTCGGTGTGGCAGAGAATCCGGTCCCCCTGGCAGGTGTCCAGCATCTCCGCTATCGCCTTGCCGAGTTCGTCCCTGCCAGCGCGGTCCACCCTGAAGACCCTCGGGCACCCCGGCGGGGCGACCCCTTTTTCCTCGACCATGGATACCGAATCCCACATGGCGTATAAAAACGAATCGACTCATCAATAACTATTTAATTTTCCTGCCCTTAACCTCGGCCATGATGGGGATTGGCAAAACTGGAGTGCAGGTCACCTCGGAGTTCGTTGGCAGGACCGAGGAGGTCAAGTTCCTGCAGGGCAAGCTCCAGCAGGCGCGCTCGTCCAAGGGGTCGATGGTCATGGTGGTCGGCGAGGCCGGCGTCGGCAAGACCCGGCTTGTCGACGAGATTGGCCACCAGGCGACCGAAACGGGGTTCCAGTATCTAGTCGGACGCTGCATATCCCAGAAGGACGCCGCGCCTTACCTTCCCTTCCTGGATGCCCTGAAGCACCACGCCGGCTCGGGCGGCGATTCCGCGCTCATGGACGATTCCAGCATGCCGATGGGCCTCGCGGCGACCGGTATAGCTGCCAGGGATTCCTCCTACGACGGCGGGGTCGTCTCGATGGGGTTCATTCCCATGGCGCAGGAGCAGCCACAGTTCAAGATGGACGCCCAGACCGAGAGGGACCGGATGTTCGAGACCCTCACCCAGCAGATCATCGGGATGTCCCGCGAAAAGCCCGTCCTCCTCTTCATAGACGACCTGCAGTGGGCCGACAATGCCTCCCTGCAGCTGCTCCACTACGTCGCCAGGAACATCGCCGACGCCCCAGTCATCCTCTGCGGGGCTTACCGCCCGGGGGAGCTGAAGAGGGAGCCGTCCCACCCGCTTGTCGAAATGCTTCGGAGGATGGGCCAGGAGAAGCTCTACGAGGAGATAACCCTGGAGCGCCTGAAGCTGGGCGAGATAGGGTTGATGATACGCAACATCCTCGGCATTGACGACGTCCCGGACAGGTTCATCCAGAAGCTCTACGACGAATCTGAGGGCAACCCGTTCTTCGTCGAGGAGGTCCTGAAGGCCCTCGTGGAAGAGGGAATCGTAAAGAAGGACTCGTACGTCTGGGACACCGGCGTGGACCTGTCCGCGATACGCATCCCCGGGACCATCAAGGATGTCATCGCCCGCAGGATAGCCAGGATGGACGAGAACACGAAGAAGGTCCTGATGTTCGCGTCCGTCATCGGCAACAGGTTCAACTTCGAGGTCTTGCACAAGGTCACCGGGATGGACGTCAACGAGCTGCTGGACGCCATCGACAAGCTCATGGCCGTCGACATAATCCGCGAGGACCGGACGACCGAGGACGAGACCTACATCTTCGACCACAAGCAGACCGCCAGCGTCATCTACGACGAGATGTCAAAATCGCGAGTCCGTCTCATGCACAAGCAGGTCGGCGAGATAACCGAGCAGGTCTATGCGTCGAGGTTGGACGAAGTCGTCTATCAGCTCGCCAGGCACTTCTTGCTCGGGCGCGAGAACCAGAAGGCCTACAAGTACAACCTCCTCGCCGGCCAGAGGGCGAGGCGCTTGCTGGCATTCGACGAGGCGATAGGCTACACGTCCGCGGCGCTGAAGCTGCTGCACACGATGCCCCCGACCCCCGGCGTGGACCAGGCGAGGCAGAAGGCGGAGCTCAACCTCCTAATCGGGGATCTTCACTTCGGCATGGGTGACTGGGCGTCGGCCCAGCCGCCGAACGAGCAGGCCGTCAACACCGCGCGCGGGCTCGGCGACCGGGCGCTGCTCTCCCTCGCGTTGAGGAAGCTGGCAGACGTCTGCAGGCAGAGGGCGAACTTCGACGAGGCCGAGAGGCTGTACGAGGAGGCCCTGCTCATCGACGAGGACCTGGACAGCTCCGAGGGGCTGGCAGAGGTGCAGCGCGGGCTCGGGTACGTCCACTGGCGCAAGGGCGAGTTGGACGAGGCGATAGACCACTACAACCAGAGCATCTCGAACGCGCTCAGGCGCGGGGACATGCACTCCACAGCCGTCACGTACATCGAGCTGGGAAACATCTACAACCAGCGCAGCGACCAGGTAAAAGCCGTGGAGCATTACACGAAGAGCATATCGGAGCTGGAGAAGGTGAAGGACTACTCGGAGCTGGCGAGGGCGTACAACAACCTCGGCGACTCCTACCTGCACCTGAAGGAGTGGGACAAGGCCATCCTCTATTTCGAGAAGTGCCGCGAGGTCTCGGAGAAGATAGGCCACCGCAACTTCATCTCCTGGTCGCTCTTCAACGCCGCCGAGGCGTACTCCCACAAGGGGGAGCCGGACAAGGCCATAATTTACTGCGACAAGGCACTGAAGCTCTGCGAGGCCACCGACGACAAGATCGGGATGAACGGGGTCTACAAGAACTACGGCATATCGTACAGGATCAAGGGCGAGTTCGACAAGGCCATAGAGAACCACAACAAGAGCATAGTCATCCTCGAGATGCTGGATATCCCCTACGACCTGGCGCAGGCCCAGTTCGAGCTCGCCCTGACGTACAAGGCGATGGGGGAGAAGGATGAGGCGCTCGAGCACATGCGCACGTCCCTGGAGAAGTTCAGGCAGATAGGGGCCAAGGGCGAGATAGCCGAGGTCGAGGATGAGATAAAGACGCTGCAGGGTTGAATGAGTGGTCAATCCATCTGGACTGGTATTGCCCTACATCGCTTCCGCTTCTTGATACACCCGACATATATAGTCGATGCTTCCCAGTCGCGCCTCACACTATCGGCACGAGCTTCACGTAGGGGGCGCCCTTGTCGCCGTCGGTGACGATGGCGTGGATTATCGTCTTAGGCTTGACGCCGTAGACGCACGGGCGCTTGTCTATCGAGGTTATCTTGATGAAAGTGTCGGCCATGTTCATGATTTCCTGGCGCAGCTTCAGGCCGGGCTTCAGGATGCCGATTCCGATGTCCTTTGATATCTTTATCTTGGCCACGGCGTCGAGCAGGTTGCGGATGGCGACTTCGCCGCCCTGCAGGTACTCGAGCGTGTCGAAGCCAGCGTAGTCGATTATCGGCCTGGATTCCTTGCCCCTGAGATGCTCCAGGTTCTCCTTCCAGACCTTGAAGGCTTCCTCCTTCGAGCGCGTGCCCAGGGCCATGACGTACGGCGCCTCGGACCTCTGCTGGAAGTAGTCCGCGATGCGGACGAACTTGTCGAACTGCTCGGGGGCGATGAAGCGCGTGAGGTCCTTCCGCATCGCGTCCGCGTGGTCGCCGCCAGTGAGGACCGCGACGATGCCTTTCTGCTGCGACATGAAGTTGAGCAGTATCGGCCTGACGACGAGGTAGTATTCTTCGGACGAGACGTTGTCATCGACCTCCACAACGTTGTAGCTGCCGATGGGGTACCCGCCGCCCATCAGGGTGTCCAGGTCTTCTATCCCCGTGCTGTAGAAGCCAGGCTTGTCGCTCACGATTTGCCACTGCCCGGACTTCACGTGGTTCGGCACGAACGCGTCGAAGCCGGTGAAGCGCCCATTCTTGAGCGAGAGCAGGTAGGAGGGCTGGCGTATCTCGGTGGCGCGCAGCTTGACGAGCTTCATGTGCCTGACGCGGCCCTGGGGCAGCGCCTCGGCCGTGAGCGATACTACTCCGTCCACGAGGTATTCCAGGCTCGGCGCCTCGGCCTTCTCCAGGACCATCAGGACGTCGACGTTGGAGCTCTCGACCAGGTCCTTCTGAAGGCAGGTGATGAACTCGTCCATCTCGATGCCGTACTTGTTGGTCACGCCCTCGATGCTGTCGACGATGAGCATCGACTTCTCGGGCAGACTGCGCTCGATGCAATCGTAGATGCGCTCTATCTCGGGCATCCGGATGCGCTCCGCGATGACCTTGAGCCTCGTCCTGTCCACCTTGCTCGGCGGGGAGAGGTCGTCGCTGGCTATGGACTTGAGGAATCCCTTGGCCGCCAGGACGCGCTTGGCCGACTCCTTGTCGTCGAGCAGCTCGTCGTCAGGTTGCGCCGGGCACAGCGTCTCGAGCAGCATCCTGCTGGAGTCGACGACGCGGCTCTTCATGTCCGTCTCTCGAAGCCACGGGAACTGGTTGTAGAGAGCTTCGTCGGAGACGCGCGTCGAGAGATAGAAGCTGCGGTTCGGTTTTCCGAGCTCCTCAAGGAGCTGGAGCGCGAACGTGGTCTTCCCGGTTCCGGCCTGGCCCTTGACCAGGAGCGAGCGGCCGCCCTTCTTCGCGAAGAACTCCGATATCTCCCGGGGAATCGATGTGGAATTAGACGCCAGACCTTTCATTGCTCAGCACCCCCTTCACCGTCTCGACCGCCCTGTCGAGCGAGGTCACAAGCTCCTGGCTCTTCCGCGCCTTGCTCATTCCGACGAGCAGGGCTTTCGTGCCCAGAGGCGTCGCGATGAACGTCCCGTCCTGGGACTCTATCATGATGTGCTTCGGAGGGACCTTGCCGAGGTCCGCATACACGACCTCAGAGGCGCCGAGTATCGTGGCCGAAAGCGTTGCGAACGTCTCGACGTGGGCCTCGCTGGCCATGTTCCAGGCTATCGGGACTCCGCTCCGCGAAACCACGGCGGATATCTCGATACCGTGCTCGACTTCGAGCCTCTTAAGTTCAGCTTTCAAATCCGCCAGCATCGACATATTTGCACCTCTCCGTTGGTACAAGTATGTATATCTTATTTACATATTTAAACGCTTTGGGCGGCGGCCAGACGGCTCGCCCGGCGCTGACCAGCGCGCCCCAGCGCGCCGATTTTCGCCACCATTTCGCACGCCTTGCACGTCCGCGACGCAGAGGGTTCGCCGCAACAGTCGCACGACTTGAGTGAGGCGGGCGGGAACGATGCCCGCAGTGCGTCCCTCATGGCCTCGTGGCCGCGCAGCATCGCGTGCCTCGTTCCTGGAGTGGAGTCCTCAAGTTTGGCGAGCATCCGCACGAATTGGCCCCTGTGCGCCCGGTTCGCGTAAGGGCACTCGGCCTCCAGGACATTCATCCGCTTCAGGATGGAGTAGAGCTTGACCTCCTCCTCCGGCACGGTCCGCAGCGGCACGACCCTCGGGACGAGCCCAGGCTGCGGCGCATCGTGCGGTCCCATCCTGGCCAGTCGCTCCACGTCTCCTTTCGCGAAGTTCATCAGCAGCGACTCAGCGGTGTCGTCAAGGTTGTGGCCCAGCAACAGGCGCGCCGCCCCGATTTCCTTGGCCTTGCGGTTGAGCGCCGAACGCCTCCAGACGCCGCAATACGAGCATGGATTTGTCTTCGGGTCCAGCTTCGCGACCCGGTCCAGCGTCATCCCGAAGAGGTCTTCGAATTTCACGACGTGGAGCCTGACACCGAGCGCCTTGCACTCGCGCTTCGCCACGCGCACGCCACCCGCCCGGTAGCCGGCGATGCCCTCGTCGACGATTATCGCCTCGACGGCGATGCCAGTCCGTTCGTGAAACACCTTGCGCGCGAGCCTCAGCAGTGTCACGCTGTCCTTGCCGCCGGAAATCGCCACGGCCACCTTCGCCCCCTTCCGCAGCTTCGACGGCCCGCGCGCCCCCCGCGCGAACCGCTTCTCCACCGTTTCGCAGAAGTGCCTGTCGCAGAGGTGCTGGCCAGAGTACCTGACCAACGCGACGGATTGGGCTCCGCACCTGGAGCAGGGAATCATCCGCGACCCATCCGCGACGTGCTATAAAGCCTTGGTGCGTGTGCGACATCGCATTATATCGCCGGTAAAAGCTCGATACTTTGCGAAAAAGAGGTCCTGCGGTGACGGATAGTGCCTTGTTAGCAAAACTTCACATTTTCGTAAAAATGATAGTAAGTGTGAGGGGGGTGTGGGAAGAAGAGTTAAAAGAAAGGCTCGTTTTTGAGCCAAATAAGAGACCCCTCACACTGTTACCTCAATAGGCGCACGAGGTTAATAACCCTTTCGGCGGAATTATCGCACTTTCGGGCCGGTCCCTGCCGCATATTTATACCACGTCCGTGGTTCACGCGCCGTGGCATCCCGGAGCTTCAGCAGGACGTACGCCAAGAAGGCGCTGGCATCGGCGCACGGCCTTGCTGGAGGCCATCGATTCGAAGGGAAACCCGGGGCTCTCCGGGCCGTCCAGCGGATGGGATGCATCCAGTCCGACCCCATCGACGTGGCCGGGCGAAACCACGACCTTACGCTTCAGAGCAGGGTGGCGGGATATCGACCAGCGAATCTGGAAGCGCTGCTTTACAAAGACCGGAGGATCTTCGAATACACCTGCAAGATGCTCTCGATATTGCCCATGGAGACCTATCCGATTTTCCATTCGCGGAGGCAGTTCCACGTTGCGCAGGACAAGGCGTTCATGAAGGAGCACACCGCCATCGTCAAGGAAATCTTGGACGCCGCCGAGAGCGGTCCAATCGCCTCGCGGCACTTCGGCGGGGAGAAAAAGGTTCACTGGTGGGGGATGACCAAGGTCGCCCGCGTGGCGCTCGAGAAGCTTTGGATGCAGGGGCAGCTATTGATACACCACAGGGAGGGGGGTGTGAAGTTCTACGCGCTGGCCGAGAGGGTCGTGCCGCTCAAGCTTTTGGACGTCGAACCGCCATCGGATGCGGAGGCGCAGCTGGCCAAGACGCTTTTTATTGCCAAGGCGTCGCGCCTGGTCTCGCCTTCGCGCGCGCCGGAGCAGTGGTATTTCGCCGGGAGGAAGAGCGCGGCCGTGAGGGAAAATCTCGATGAGCTGGTGAAGTCAGAAGACCTGTTCAAGCTCGTTGTCGAGGGCTGCAAGGCACCGCTCTACG
>DAIRED010000077.1:0-8895 GCA_036795795.1 Thermoplasmatota archaeon
CCGGCACTGAAGTTGAAGGCACGCGACATCGGAACGCTCCGGGAGGTGGGAAACCGGAGTATGCCGCAGTGCAGCACGCTGCGCGCAGCCGTTTCCGACGTAACCTTCCGCCGCCGCGCTGCGTATTGATGCCTTTGACGCATCCGCAACGCCCCCGGCTGCGTAATCCCAAGCAGTACCCGCTTGATACAACGGAGTTTGCCGCATGCCACTGCGCCAGTCGTTCCGGCCCGCCGCCGATGCGGTCGGGAAAGGGCGGGATGCTGCTGCACGAGCGCCAGCAGTTCCTCGTCGAGGGCTTGCCGGGCGTCTCGGGCACGCTGGCGAAGCGCCTTCTCTCTCACTTCGGCTCGTTCCGCGCGATGGCGAACGCCAGCGTCGAGGAGCTCTGCGAGGTCAAGGGCGTCGGCAAGGCCACGGCGGAGCACATCAGGAAGATAATGGACGAGCGCTACCTCGAGCTGGAGGAAGGCGAGTGACGGGGGCGGTCCAGGTTCACAGGGCCAAGGGCCAGGTGGCCCGCGTTTTCCTGGACCGGGCCGGCGCGGTCGAGCGCCGAGTGAGAATCGTCGAAAGGGGCGATTTCGTGCAGATACCGCTGAAGCGGGCGCTGGACGGCGCGGAAATGGCAAAGGCCCGCGAGCTCGGGGGCGAGCTGGTCGAGCTCGCCGAGGCGGTGCCGCGCGACGTCAGGGTGTCTCCCATCGACAACGTCCGCACCTCGCTGGACATTCCCGAAGAAGCCAAGGCGCAGCTTCCAGAAAAATGGGAGATGCTCGGCGACGTTCTCGTTCTCAAGCTGGACTCCGGTCTGGACCGTTGGCTGACGGGAATCGCCGCGGCGTACGCCCGCGAACTCGGGGCGCGCACTGTCCTGCGGGAAGTCGCACACATAACGGGCCAGTTCCGCGAGCCGCAGGTCGTGAAACTGTGGGGCGGCGGCACGGAGACCGTCCACCTGGAGAATGGGATACGCTACAAGATGGATGCCGCCAAGCTGATGTTCGCCAGCGGCAACATCGACGAGCGCCAGAGGATGGCGACGATTTCCAAGCCCGGCGAGACGGTCGTCGACATGTTCGCGGGAATCGGCTACTTCACCCTCCCGCTGGCCAAGTATTCGAGGCCGGCGCGCGTCGTCGCGCACGAGATTAACCCCGTGTCCCATTCATACCTCGTCGAGAACGTCGCGCTGAACGGCCTGGACAACATTGAGCCGAGGCTCGGCGACTGCGCCAACGCGGAGGAGGGAATCGCCGACCGCGTTCTGATGGGCTACGTCGGGACGACGCACCTGTACCTCAGGAAAGCGATTCGAATCCTGCGCGGGCCGGGGGTCATCCACTACCACGAGACGTGCCCGAACGCGCTGCTGGCGGAGCGGCCGCGCGGCAGGGTGTTGGACGCCGCTAGGGCCGAGGGAGTAAAGGCCGAGATTGTGCGCATGCGAGAGGTGAAGTCGTACGCGCCGGGCGTGAGCCACGTCGTGCTGGACATCATGATAGTGATATAACGACAAAAGACGATTCTATTCTTCGACCGTGCTGGGTATTTTTTCATGGCTCTACAGCGGTACTTTGTATTAGGTTGAGGTATCAAACGAAGCATGGAGGAATTTATTTATGCTACTCCGGGAATTTATCACCATGGGCTCTGAGCCAATCAAAGCAGTTGAAAGCGAGGTCGACCTCATCGCACGCGGGATTCTTGAAAATCACCGCGACCCAGTGATACGCCATATCCTCCTCAAAGAATTGGTGGTTTCAGCGACGCGGAACGAGCGAGATGAAGCCTACAAAGCCATTGATGAATCCATAAACGTTATCCGCCTTGCAAACGAGCAACTGGACGATGGGGGATGGGGGCCGTTCCACTCGCGTAGCGCAAAGTTGAAGCAGGCCATACCATCCACGGAAGTCGGCGTCGAACGGGCCATCTCGCTTGGGCTTGATTCGCGCCACCCGATATTGAAAAATGCGTGTGATTACATCGTGGAAATCCTTGAAGGGCGGATTCCATTTCCCGACTACGAGGAGAGGAACGATCGATGGCCAATCGGAAAGAGGCTGATACTGTGCGCCACGTTGTCCCTGATAGACCGAAACCATCCCCTCCTTGATGGGCCGAGACGGTTATGGGCGGAGATTGCGGGGAGGACGTTCTCATCGGGTGCCTATTCGGAGGCAGACGAGGCTCGTGCCCACAGGGAATTGACCGGTGCCTCGGTGAAAGGCAGCTACCTCGTGCTCAGGAGCCGTTACCACCTGGCACTGTTGGGCTCTTCTCGGGCGACGCTGCCGCATGAGATACGATCGTCATGGTTGGATTGGTTATGCTCCCTTGAAGTGGGAATCGGCTACCTCGAAGTCCCTCTCAGGGCACCGCCCCTGTCGGCGTATCCCGGTCCTCTCGAAAGATGGTTTGCATCCCACGAATTGCTTTCTAAACATTATCCTGATGAATGGAGCGACCGGTCAGGCGATTCCATTGACTGGCTCATTAAGAACCGCTTGAGCAATGGTAATTGGGACTTTGGATCGAGGGCTCCGACGCAGCACTATTTCCCTCTGTCCGAGAGCTGGAAATCCAAAGAATCAAGGGAGGTCGATTGGACTGTGAGGGTCTTACGGCTGTGGAGGCGGACGACAGGCGTCATGAGATAGCCCTCGTGAAGCACGGCCCGGCTGTCTTCTTGGATATCGTCCCGACGGCCTCGAAATTATGATGGACAAGCAGTTTTTAGACTATTGTGCAGCCTACTTGCCATCCAATGGGAATGGAATGTTATCTATTGTGATAGCTACGGCGACGGTTATTTACAATCCGCCACCGGTTATGCTGTGATGTTAGGTTCCGGTATCGGCGCATCCTGGAGATGGTTGGCATGAAATTACGCATGAAAATAGTCCTGATCATGACATCCACGTTGGTGGCTTTCATCATCGCACTGGCCTTGTTGTCGAACGCTGTCCTGACCGCCGGGTTCTCGGACCTGGAAAAGATGGATTTGGAGAAGAACGTCCGGAGGGTTGTCAACGCAATGGGCAGCGAGATCGAAAGCATGAACACCACGTGCGAGGATTGGGCTTCATGGGACGATACCTATGGATTCATAGAAGATGGGAACGAAGATTACATATCTTCCAACCTGTTAAACGAGACTTTTATGGTGATTGACGTGGATGCGATAGTATTTGCCGACACTGACGGTGAAATTACATTTGCCAAAGCGATTGACATGGAGTCTGGCCTTGAGGATGTAATGCCCGCTGGATTTGTTGAATTGATCGGACCGGGAATGCACAATAACTATTCGGATCGTGCGACGGCGGGATATGCGGGTATCGTGCGGCTATCGGCGGGCGCGTATATTCTGTCGTTCCAGCCCATCCTGCCGAGCCTGAAGGATGGCCCGTCACGCGGGACGTTATTGATGGGGAGGCTTATCGATGAGGCCGAAGCTTTGCGACTCGCAGACATCACCCAGATGGCTGTCTCATTCCATCTGTACGACGATGGTGCTCTAAGCAAAGATCTGTTGGGCGCGCGATATGCGCTTTCTCAAAGCAATACGACGATTGACCACCAGGTCAATGGCAGTGCGATCATGGGATATACTTTCCTCAGAGACTTTGCCGGCGAACCTGTCATAATATGTAAAATTGTGCTCGACCGAGGCATTTACAGGCAGGGACAGGCCAGTTTCGCATATCTCATGGCGGGGTTGGTGTTTCTCTCAGCTACGGTGATAGTCGTCACTGCCATCGTCTTTGAGCAACAGGTTTTGTCAAGGATTTTCAGACTTAGCGAGGACGTTAAGGTCAATGGCACAGGCGATAGATTTGCAGAGCGGTTGAAGATGGATGGGAACGACGAAATAGCTTCGCTCACGGGCGCAATAAATCTGATGCTGGACAACATTGAAAAATCGATGAACGCCCTGAAAACAACCAAAAATGAGATGGCTCGCCAAGCGCGGCAAGCAAACGAGCTGTGCATGGCCGTCGTGGAGAACATAGGCATGGAGCGAGCTTGCGGTTTGCTATATGATTCCGGTTGGAGGCTGGCAATGAACGAAGCTGGATTGCTGGAGAACGCAACTCCGGTGGCTCGCTTGAAATTCCTCGAAGGAATCCTATCGAAACAGACATTGGCTGTCAATGATGCTGTCGTCATCAAGGATTTTCGCGCCGGGGATATGAACGCCCGGCTCATGATATTGCCTTCTAATCAATCTGGATCGGGTGCAGATGCCAGCCCCATGGAATCGTATCAAAAAGGGTACTTCGCAGGGATTCTTTCTCTGGCGCTTGGCCAGCAAATCGGTCTCGTCATGGAGCGGGTGGAACTTAACGGGAGAAAGGCTTTGGAATTCACGACTAAGTTGTTAGAGCCTTACGAGCGGTCCGCTTATGCATTCACCTGAGTGAATAAAGCGGAGGCGATGTTCGGTGGCTGAGCAAACGCCGCGAGCCCGTCGCGAACCAATGCCTGATGGGCAAGGCTAGTGCGACTCATCCGTACCTCAGAAAAGCGATGAGTATAACGCGCGGACCAGGCGTCACATATAACCACGGGATTAACCCGGACGCGCTGCTGCCGGACTGGTCGACCGGGCGCGTGATAGATGCCGCGAAAGCCGAGGGATTCAGGGCGGAGGTCGTGCGTTTGCGCGAGGTGAAGTCGTACGCCCCGGGCGTTAGCCACGTCATCCTGGACGTTTTTATGACTCCGTGATTATTCCGTTTGATAACGACGACGACGGATATTAATCGTGATGATGCGGTCGAGGTGTCATGTCGGAAGAAGAGCTTGATATACAGGAAAGCGAGAGAAAGTATCGAAGCCTCTTCGAGAGTTCCCGCGATGCCATAATGATACTGGAACCTCCGTCGTGGAATTTCACGTCAGGCAATCCTTCGACTGTGAAGTTGTTCAAGGCGAAGGACGAAGCGGAATTCATAACGCATGGGCCGGGGGATGTCTCACCCGCGATGCAGCCAGATGGGCGAGATTCGGGGGAGAAGGCCAAAGAGATGATAGGGACAGCGATGCGGGACGGTTCAAATTTTTTCGAGTGGACGCACAAACGCATCGATGGCGCAGAGTTCGCGGCGGAAGTCTTGCTCACAAGGATGGAGTTAGGGGGCAAGACTATTCTTCAGGCGACGGTGAGAGATATCACGGAGCGTAAGAAGGCAGAGGATGCGTTACACAGCGCCAACGCTGGCCTCGAGGCCCGGATGAGCCAGTTAAACGAAATCAGCAAGGCGTTGATAAGTGACATAGGCATCCAGAGGGCAACAGGTATAATTTACGAGAACGGCTGGAGGTTAGGGCAAAGGAAAGCCAGGCCATTGCACGAGAGCTGGAAAGGCGACAAAAAATCGTTCATCGAGGACTTTTTGAAACGCCATGCGACAATGATTTCGCTGCACATCGCACTGACGGAGTTCGACGAGGATTCGGTTCGCGCCAGAGCCAGGCTTTGCCCCGCGGACAGCGCGATATGGATGAGGGACTCGGCAGACGCCGAGATTGCGTACGCGTATGGCTTCATCGCCGCCGTTTTCTCCGTTGCCTTCGGCAAACCCATCGGCGTGAAGAGACAGGGCTCTTCTGCCAAGGGTGAGCTCGCCTCGTGCTTCGAAATCGAGACGCGCGAGCTGGAGCCGTACGAAGTCGAAGCCTACAGGTTGGTGTGACCCATGGATTGCGAATCTTTACCAATGTTGATAGCCACGAGCCCCCGGATAAATACCGCGAGTTGCAATCCATTGCCGAAGGAGACTTCAATATGACCAAGCTGGGAATCAAGATGATCGACGACGAGATGGGCGACATCCCGTCGGGGGCCAGCATCTTGCTTTCGGTCGCGCCGGGGATAGACCCGACGCCGATCGGGGTGAGCATCGCTGCGGCCTCCGCCCGCGAAGGATGGAACACGGTGTACCTGACGAACAACAAGCCCGGAAGCGCCATCCGCCGCGAGCTGAGCCTCGTCGGCGACCTGAACGGCGAGGGAAGGAACCTGCACCTTCTCGACGCTTTCTCTGCTATGATAGGAATCCACAGCGCGGGCGAGGAATTCGTTCAACAGCCGTTCGACCCGCGACATGTAATCAAGCGCATTTCGGAGATGGCCGACGGCAAGGATACCACGTTGGTGCTGGACAACGTCTGCACGATGATCGACATCATGAATATGAAGCCCGCTGAAATCAAATCCTCGCTCAGCAGCATCTCCGGCAACGTGCGCACGATTGCCCTCTTCTCGAACTGGTCCTACGATAAACCGACGGTCGATTCTCTCACGGAGGCATTCGACGCCGTCGTCTCGGTAAAGCCCGTCGAGAGCGTCACGATTCTCAAGCAGATGATGCACCTGCGCAAGGTCGGGTGGAAGGATGCGCGCCAGCTCTCCGTTCCCATAAAAATCCTGAAACCGGGCGGGCTCAGGGTGTACGTCCCGAAGATACTGGTCACCGGACCGTACTCTGCCGGGAAATCGACGATGACGCAGGCGATATCAACCCAGACCGTCAGCGTCGACCGCATGGGCACGACGGTGGCGATGGACCACGGCTACCTCGATTACGGCGGTTTCAGCGCCGAGGTCTACGGCACGCCCGGCCAGGAGATGTTCGACCCGCTGCTCGAATACCTGTCCGACGAGGCCGTGGCCATAATCCTCGTGGTGGATTCGTCGAGCCCAGACACATTCGAAAGAGCCCGCGACATGCTCGAAAAGTCGCGGGCGATGAACCTGCCCCTGGCTATCGCGGCGAACCATTCGGACTCGCCGAAGGCGGTGGACTCGGAAATAATCCGCGCCGTCCTGAAACTGCCCGATGCCACTCCGATAGTGCGCACGGTCGCAAACACCAAGGGCGGTGTGGACGAGCTTCTCGATAAATTGATTGGACAGATCACGGCGGTGATATGATGGCCGAAACGAAAAGTGAAAGGTTGAACGCGTCGCTGAAGAGGGTCGTGGCCGTGAGCGGCGTGGCCGGCGCGGCGATTGTGGCGAGGAACGGATTGTTGATAGCGTCGGAGCTTCCGAGGGACATCGACGAGAGGCGCCTCGGGGCCATGACTGCGACGATGATGGGCGCCGTGGAGACGACCGGGGTCACGCTGAACAAGGGAAGCGTCAGGCGGGTCATCGCCGAGGTCGAGCACGCCACGATAGTCGCCATGGGCGCGGGGCCGAAAGCCATCATCGTATGCACGGCGGAGAATGGTGTGAACCTAGGAATGCTGCTGCTGGAGATGGAGGAGCAGGCGATGCAGACGAAGGCGATTCTGGATAACTGAGGTGAAGTGATGGATGAGTTTGTATTCCGACATTATGCGTATGTCATCGCTGTCCTGATATCCATCATCTTTAGCCTTCGTTTGCTCTGGTTCCTCAGAGACAGAGCATGGGCGGGCAGCATGATTTTTCTCAGGGCCAGGGATGTTTCAGTGCTCATGGGACGATTCTACCTCTTCCTCTCGCTTCCGCTCGTGCTTATTATGTCCCTGGGTGTTCTGATAGATATGACGGGATGGACGTGGCTCCCATTTTTCCAGGAATTCCTCGTATTAATCGCGTTTGCAGGAGGGGTATATTTCTTCACCGCTCTCTCGATACAGGTTTGCGGGAGGGGCGCATCTTGAATCCATTCATGCTGGACTCGTTCATCATGTTGGCCCTCTCGATCATCGGCTTAATTTACATGAGGCGCGTCAAGGCCAGGTTTCGGGAGGACGCGGAGTATTACTCAGCGCAATTCTTTCTGACGCCCTACGGGGTCATATCAATAATAATCCTCGTATTCTTTCAGATATGGATAACCCTCGCCTTCCTGTTCTTAGCTGTTTTCCACGTGGCGACCTTCCACGATTCAATCATCTTCAGCCACATGATTGTGGCAGCCATGATAACCTATGCCACCAGTTGCCTGATTATGAACAAAACCGTCGGGAGCTCTGCTGCCGATAAAAAGAAGAGGTTCTGGCTCGACAGCCGGACGGAGATGGGAGGAACAGTCATGACCGGCGAGGGCGATCCTAGAGAGACGAACAATAGATTCCCCCCCTCGTTTTCCTTGGTCGAAAAGACCGCCGCCAGGAATGCGGCAGGCACAGCGGCCGACCACGAGGTGCTTTGATGCACGCCGGTCTGGAACCCGTTTACTACGCATACATCTTCCTGGGCATCCTTTCCCTCGGTTTCGTCGTCCGAGTAGTCCTCTCGTCCGGGGACAAACAGCAAATCGGAGCGGATATGTTCCTCAAGGCGCAGATAATGCCAAAGTGCTTCGCAACATTGCTCTGGGGAACCGCCATACCGATAACACTGGCCGTCGTCCTCGATATCGTCGGCGCCGCATTCTACTCGAACCCCCTGATAGTGGCTGGCAGCCTCCTGCACATAGTCGCGCTGTCGGTCATGACCTTCGTGGCGGTGCGCATGCTCTTCACAATGGGAGGCAGATAAATGGATATGCTGCACCGGATCGAATTCCTTGTCACGCTCTCGCTGATGATTGCCGGCTCGGTCTTCCTCAACTTCACGAGGCTCAAGTTCAAGGAAGACCCGGAGTACTACGCCTCAAGGTTCTTCCTGGTGGCTTCAAGCCATTGGTACGTCGTGCTGCTAGTCATGTTCTGGGCCGCGCTGGCGACGTGCGTGGCGACGATGGCATTATACGAGGACATCTGGGTGCACCACCATATGTGTTTGGTCGCCTCCATGCTCTATGCCCTTGCGTTCGGGCTGTCTGCGCGAATCGTTTCGAACGAGCGACCGGCTATTATGTCTGCTAGGGGTGTTTAGATGGTACCGCTGGAGGCGCCATGAACGGCGGTCTCCCCAAGATTCCCACCGGCATCCCCGGCCTCGAC
>DAIRED010000078.1:0-8759 GCA_036795795.1 Thermoplasmatota archaeon
CGAACACGAGCCTTTGTTTTAACTCTTCTTCCCACACCCCCCCCTCGGCTTATTCTCTTCAGCAATCAAACGATAGCGAGAACATTTAATACCAGACGGGCCTAATCATCTTGCCATAGGAGGAGCCTTTATAATGGCGTTCAACGCAATCGAAACCGTCACTCAATTGGAATCAAAGATTATCAGCCTTGCCAGATACCAGTACAACAGCGGCGACCGCGGCGGAACCTTCACCCCGGGCTTCGTGCGAAAGGAAACCGGCCAGGGCTACGATGCCATCAACTTCGCGCTCAGCTCCTTAGTCGGCTTCGGCCTCCTGGAGAAGAACAGGACGACAACCTACCGCCAGGGAGCGCCAGCCGACATTGATATTTATAGAATCACGGAGAAAGGACTCCAGGCGTTCGAGAGGATCGAGAAAGGGCTTATCAGAATCGAGGATCGCCAGCTGCCGGGGAATTACCACGGGGGACGACCAAACGAGCGCGGTAATCAACCAGGAGCCGGTCGAGGGCAGGGACATTCGCCCGAGCTGCACCTATCGGTGAAGCGGTTGGAAGCCACGCTGGGCGAGATCTCCGCGAAGCTCGCGGAGCTGCACGGCAAGCTCGACAGGATGCTGGGGATAGTCCCTACGAAGCCTTCCGTTGAGCCCGCGCAAGCCATCGCGACGAATCCACCAGAGCCGCCAAAGGCCGAGAAGGAGCCCCCGGCTCCGCCGAAAGCGCGAAAAGCAAGGGCTCCGAGCTCTAACATGGTGCTGCGCAGGCTCGCCCTTATCGAAGCGGTGAAGGATCTCTCAAAGGAACGGAAGGTTATTCTAGCGGAAGACCTGAAGGACCACTACATCAAGAAGTGCAAGGAGAAGGGTATCGTCCCCAAGGGCGCGGAGCAGTTTTCCGTCTTCCTCAACGGCTTCAAGGCCAATCGACTACTCTCTCTGAATAGGGTGGGCTGCAAAGCCATAGGCATCGAGGGACGCGGGTCCAGGCTCGTCGTAGCGATGACACCAGAGGGCGAGGAATATCTGGCTGGGAATGTGTGAAGAGCATTCATCCATAGAAAGCATTTAAGGCTCGAAAAACATCCTCCTCAAGTGGGTTGTGTGCTATGATTGACAGGGAACTGATAGCTGCGAATATTGAAAAATTATCGAGGATGGAAATCGGAGCCCTCATGACGGGTTTGCGCGAAAACATCCCGGTGTACCAGTATCTTCAACAGAGCTATTCGAAAGGGGGGGTGGCAGAGAACCGCCTTTTCCAATTCGTCTTTCGATCATTCTATCGCTTGGACAATGCCGGACTTTCTGACGAGCAGAAAACACGCTATTTCATGTTGATGGCTGCTGGCCAGACCGATTTACAAACCATCCTGGAAGAGTTGTTCGATCTTAAAACAAAGAGAGGGAAGAAATCCGTTCAATTCTCCTTTGCCACAAAATTGCTCCATACAATCGACACTGGCAGACCGATTTATGACAAGTACGTGAGTTCATTCACGGGGATAAAACTATATTTCAATTCCCATGAGGATGACAGCAAGAAGATTTCAAAAGCCATAATAAAATATGACGAACTGGAACAAGCGTATCGGGAACTGCTCTTGACGAATAAAGACATGCTTGATTTAGTCAAGATACTTAGGAAAGAATATCGGCTCGCTGAATCTGATATTTCAAATGTGAAGGCGATAGATTTTCTCATCTGGGCTTACGGCAGTAAAAACATCCCCAAAACTGGGAGGTGACGCATGGTTATAGCTGGTGACCAGATAGGGCGCAGATTCCTCAAGGACACCGACGAGTATCTTGCCGCCAACTGGAAAAGCATCACATGCGACGATATGGCGAACCTCTATTATCGGTTCTTCTGCGACCTGAAGGACTACAAAGGCAACGCCAACGGATTCACTGGCCTTTCCGAATATCTGCTCTTCAGAACCCTAATACATCGCTTCGGTGGCGGATTCGAGCGCATCCCAGTCACGCAAGACCTGTTCGAGTTCCAGAAGGGTGGACTGGTGCTCGGGCAGAGCACACCAGTAATCATCGGCGGGAAGAAATATTATCCAGATATTGTGGTTCGCGTCGATGAGAAACTGGTTGCCATCATCCAGGTGAAGGTTTACCTCACGAACGGGAGGAAGGAGATCGACAAGGAAGTCGAAACCCTGCACCGCATTAGGGAGAAGCATCCAGACGTTCAATGCAACCTGGTTATCTTCGGAGCCATATCGCCGAACTCGGCGATGGCATCCCATTTGGCCCAACAGGGGAAAGAAGTTGACGGTTTCCACAGTCTAGTACTCAGGGGGAACCATAACCTCCTCTCGGAGGAGCTGGACAAGTGGCTTCCCGTATCTATTCTGTGAGTTTTTCAAGTCGTTCCACCAGCACCGCTGCAGGCACATCATCCAACCCAATCATCATTGTCGCCGTCTTCCCATGCCCCGCCTTCTCGACGGTCAGGATATCCTCCTGCGCCAGCGCCATCAGGTACTTCTTCATCTGCGTGAAGCCCCTCGGTTTCATCTCGTAGCCCTCGCACTCCACCATGTAGGCAGCTCGCGCATCCTTCAACGTTATTTTCGAGGCCTTCTTCAGTAATCTAGCGATGCTAAGCAGCAGGATGCGCTCGTGGTCATCGAGCTGGCTTAGCATCGTCTCGGTAATATGTGGCTCGATCTCCGCCTTCGCAGCCCTCACGTGCTCGGGCGTGACCTCGTCCGCGCCTTTACTCTCTGCGTCCAGGCCTGCGTAATGTAGCAGCCCCACAGCGTAGCGCGCGTCCCCGGGGCCCGTCGATATCTCGGTTATCATCTCGCAGCTTTCCTCTGCGACGGTTCCCGGATGGAACGCCAGCTCTATCCGCTGGATGATGATTTCGAGCAAGGCTGACTTCGGGTACTTGTCGAGCCGGATGATATTGTGCGGCGGGAACATCCCCTTCGTAGAATCCTCGAGCATTCCGAGGACGTCCCTGTTGGCTATCATACAGAGCGAGAGGGAAACGTTTTGTCCGGGAGCCATCTGGTTTAGCCTCGTCAAGCAATGAATCAGCGAGTCGCCATCGGTTGAATCCTTCTTTATTGGGATATACGCCTCGTCCATCAGCACGAACACGATAGAATTACGCCTATGAACCGTCGCCTTCAATATCCTTGAGAGCTGGCCCAGACACGTCTTCGGCGAGGGAATTACATCAAGGGCTACGAGTATCTGGTGCATCACCTGTATCGGTGTGGCGCCCTTGCAGTCAACGTAAATCAAGTCTACCATGACGCCTTTCTTGCGCCCCTGGTCGGCAAGGTCGGAGAAGAAGCGCCTCGCCAACGTGGTCTTCCCCATTCCACTCCTGCCAGTGATGAATACATGCCTCGGTACCTTGCCGTCGAAGATTCTCGAGTAATGTACCTTGAGGCGCCGTTTCTCCTCTTCCCTGTTCGTCAGCTCTTCTGGGACGAAGTCAGGCTGAAGCTTTCCCTCGTCCCGTATTATCTGGTTCATAGTCTGTCCCCCTCTGGTGCAAGCAGGTGATGTAATGGCTTGCGGTTTATTGGAGGTTAGAGCTTATATCAGCTAATATAAGCACTTGGGGGAGGGAACCGAAAGTGCATTCTCTAAACGCCAACTAATCGCCAAGAACGTCAAGCAATCGCCTGACGGCCGATACGCTACTTTCGACGTATGGATAGCATTGCCGGCAAGGGTGATTTGAACCTACTGGAAGCCATCTGAAAATCGAATCATTACGCAATCATTACTTTCATTACCCAATCATTACGCAATCGTTACTTTCAGGATGTAGTGGACGGATCTGCCACTACCCGCGACAGACAACAATCCCTTGTTTACAAGGAGATTGAGCTCCATGTAAGCGGTTTTGTTTGACACGCCGTTCAGAACCTGATATTCCCTGTTGGTGATCTTGCCCCTTTCTTTAATATGCATGATGGCGGCTAGCTGGCTTTTATTCAGCCCGAGCTTCTTCAAGTGCTCCTCGTTGTAGATGTCCTTCCTGAACGTCACCCTGAAACCCTGTTTTTCCTCGAACAGTGGCTCGGGCAACCCGGCGGCCTTGCAGAGATCCCGTATCTTCCCGATGCCAGTTCCCCACTGCTCTATCCAGCCGACCTCGAACAGCACCTTCCCGACGCCCTTGTTGCGCAGGAACGACGAATGCTTGTGGAACAGCTCATCGAGAGTTATGCCTGGTGGGAGTCCGCCCGGGCTCCAGACCATCAGCTCGTCGTCGTATATCCTGACCTCGACGTCGGCTGGCATCGTGTAATCCCTGTGACACACCGCGTTGATGATGGCTTCCCTGACTGCCTTCAACGGATAGTCCCATACCTGGTCCCTGGCCGGGCGCCCGGTCATGACGAACTTGACGTTGATGTTCTTCTGGACGAACTCCATGGCATCGTCCACCTGATCGAAGAGCGGGCCGAGCGCCATCCTGTCGTCGATGACCTCCGTCTCGCCCTTGAACCTGCCACAATGAATCTCCGAGGGCCAGTGATAGCGCCCCTTCTTCTTCCCGAAGAGCAGAACCGCTGCCCATGTGGGCTTCCCATCCTTGACGAGGTTGCCCTTCTCCAGTACGTCCAGCGGCGTTTCCCTCGGACCCGTCGGGCGCCTCCCCGTCTCGTTGGCCTCTTTCATGTACCAGCGGACCTTCCCCATGTCCAGGTCTTTCATCGTGTAATCCCTGGCCGGGGTCATGTCCCAACTCATGTCGACGGACTGGTAGTGCATGTCCGCGACTTCTCTGGCATTCATCTGCCGGTTGCTCTTCCCGACGCGCCTGTAGTATTTGCCGCGAACTGAGACGGGCTTGATTGGATGTGAGGAAATGCTGACAATCACGACTCGCTTGCCGCCGACCTCTGCCGCCTCGAAATCGGGTATGACCTTAGGCTCCGTGACCTGCGATACCTCGTTCGCCCAGGTCTTCAGCGTCTCCTTGCCGAGCGTGGCACCGACGACCTTCCCGGCGTCGGTGACGCCGACTAGGACCGTGCCGCCCCTGGTGTTGGCGAAGGCGCCGATGGCGACGAGCGCCTCCTTGCCGAAGCTCTCCTTGAACTCGATGGCATCGGATTCGCCCTTCCGAACGAGGTCTTGGACGGTCATCTCGACACGTTCAACGGGTTTGTGCGTAATAAGGGTTGCGAGGGGGTGGACGGAAGTGAAAAATCATTCTTCGATATCCTGCGAGTCTAAATCTGGCTCAATTCCGTGCTCTGCCAATACACCCAATATCTCCGCAGATAACATCTGCTTTTTCTCCTCGTCCATCGTTAGCAATTGCTCGTCGAGCCCTTCCTTCTCAAGGTACTCCAAATAGCGATGAAGGCCTTGGAACGGCGGGAACTTCCAGAACGCACTCCTGGTCGGCTCCATGTTGATGACGAACATCATGCGTTCGTCCAACGGCATGGCCAGATAGGTGTCATTTCTTCGGAAGATTATACCGAGCTTGGGATCTTCGCGGAATCCGCGCCTTATCCTTCGCTTGACGAGGGAGTCCTCCGCGAGGAATCCGCTGAGCATGGGTTTGATGTCGAAATTCTTCGGGATACCCCCGGCCTGGAGCCCCATGAGCTGATGCAGCTCGTCGCTGAGCTGGTAATATGTGCTGAACCTGTAATATCGCTTGAAGCTCTGCTTCATGAACTCCTTCATCAACTCTTCCGGATTGGCGAGAGACATCCACATCTCCCACTGTTTCTTAGGGCTCTTCATCGAATCGGTGATGTGGCTGTTTAGGAGCATCTTCTCCTGGTCGAAATAAGTCGTGAGGTGAACGTCGCGCCCGGGCATCCTGAATCCGATACTAACTCCGGATGTGGTAGGCCCCATCCATATCCCGAGCAAGGGGATTTTATTGATTGACAGATCGAGGTATTCGCGCTTGCCCATATCAACGGCCCTTGTTGCCTTTCTTATCGTCATCCCAATTAAGTGTCCAATATAACTCACCTATATTGCCAGCCGCCCCATTTTTCTTTGTTATTTCTTTCTCTAAAATGAAAAAGGACAATGAGAATAGAACATTTCGGATATTTTGAAGTGCTTTTATAGTATTAACGAAAAACTCGTTGATATCCATATGATATTCTATATTTTCTAATGGAGTTCTGGACGGGTCATACGGGTATGTTAGATTCTTTACATCAACAATATCGTGTAAGACGAAATACCGGTGTGCGAGATAATGTCTAATTTGTAATAAGATTTTCATTTCTCCTTTTTCTAAGTCTTTTCTGATGCTATCCATCCCAACGAGGTCGATTTGGTAATTATTCTTCTCAATGATTTCTGTCTGGTTAAAGATACTATTACTACCACAAAAAGAAATCTCTTTATCAGTTAATGCTTTTCCATCTCGTTTCACAAGCTCCTCATACTCATTTAAGAAAAAGGCAATTTTATCACAAATGTTGACTGCCTTGAAAAATGCTTCTTTCAGCAACTCTACATTTACCAAGTAATTTAAACTATAATCTGGCTCATATCTTTGTTTATCTAGAAATAATAATTCTTGAGGTCTAAATTGTGCTAGCACAAGTAATGCTCTTGCTGCCTTATAATCATCGACAATAGCGAACCATCTTTTAAACAATTCATATGGTTTTTTAGCCTCTTTAAGAGGAATAATAAAACCAGTCTGTAATAAATCCAGAGAGCTACAATCACATTTATTACAATCGAAATGCAGATTTAAAAACAAAGTGTGTTTATCGCAAAAATCATAATAGAATTCCTGGAAACCCATAGGTGATTTAGAGGCTAAATTAAAGGATTCACGATGATATTTCTTTCTCTTTGGCATATGCGCTTCAATCGACTTTTCTAAATCAAATTGAATTTTGTTGTTTGTAAAAAAATCCGTTACAAGTTCTTTTTCTTGGGATGTAATTTGAAAATCTGGATGCATCGTTAGTTCAATCATCAAGTAGTGCATACTTTCAAAGAGTAATTTATTTCGATCATCATCATGCTTTGCTTTTTTCGATAAGCGCCAACATGCGATTCCTCTATTACCCCACGCGTTGTAATGTTTGTTTTCTAATAGAATCGCCCGATCGTAACACTCAAGGGCTTCAAAGTGTCTCCCCAGATGATCTAAAGCATTTCCCTTGTTTATCCATACATCTGGTTGATTTTCATCTATATCTAGGGACTCACGACAACAACTTCTCGCTTTCTCTAAATTGTCTACAATATTCAGATTGAGTATGTTCATAGAATCTTTAAGTTCTCTAGTCGCCAATGAATAGAGTGCATTTCCTTTATTTTTCAGATAATTCTTTTTATTTGTTGGATCTTTCTCTATAACAATATCCAAGCGGGAAATAGCTTCCATTATTTGGGATTTATTTTTAATGGTACCGTCCCATGACTCGATTAAAATGGAGGCCTTTGCATTTTGAGCTGGAATGTAATTTTCGTCAACCTTTAAAATTTCATTTATTTTCGTCAATGCCATTTCATATTCCCTTTTATCGTAATGGGATATTGCGCCATTATAAAGCGCGTCCAGCTCTTTCTTGTTCATGATTTCTCCACGATTTTTATCTCTTCTTCCGTTAGCTCGTACAGCTCGTAGACCAGCGCGTCAATCTCCCGGTCCGTCGCCTGAATCGTGCGCTCGATCTGCGTCCGCTTGTCCGGGAGCTTCTCCGCGTGCAGATCCTTGTGGAGCTTGAGCATGCGCTCAACGAGGGTGACCATCTTGTCGTGGCGGGCTTTGTCGGTCGGGTCAGAGAAGTTGATGGCGTGGATGGGTACCTTTTCCATGTATTGATAAATCAATCTATAACGATATTCTCCAGCACGTATACCAAACGGAATGCTGATGTTTGAAATGGCAAACCAAAATAGGCGGCTATTGAGCACACCCAGCAGATAGTGATCATCAGTCCCAAGGCAATAAGCTGTATTAGTGAGATAATGGCCAGTAGTGTCGAGCACGAACCGGGGGTTCTTTGCGATATCTGGGAAAATAATCTTTGGCTGCTCGAAAATTTGCCAATATGCCACGTCATCCTGGATTTCATACCATTGATAACGACCAGGCTTTCGTCCTTGTTTTGAGGATTTATCCTTCTTTGGAGTAAGTTCATCCTTCCACTTTTCAAGATGATTGAGTATTTGTGGATAATTATCAATGCTTATTCCACGGCGCGGGAAAATCAACCACTGTTCGCTATCATGGTGTTTATATCGCCGAATATCTTCGCCACCGAGCAACGGTTTGATCAGGTCCACACTACGTTTATCTTCCGCAATGAGGCGGGAACGTGTTTCGGCATCGATTATGAATGCTTCATTTAAGCCAGTAGTAACTCCACGAAAGAATTTTTTATTGACATATTCCCCGAGTGGTACCCCATTTTTCATAATTTTTTCGAACACAGCCATCTCATCATCTGATTTTATTGCCCAGTCATTTTCGTTGAGTCGTTCATGCGGTATTGTATAAATATTGTTCTTTACATAATCTGAGAGGTTTGAAAATTCCAGTGTGTGAACGCGGCAAATCTCGACTCTGGATGTTTTCCCATCTCGTTCGACTAGTGGGATACAAACATATGTGTCCTTTGCTTTGTCGAAAACTGGCAAGCCACCAAAATCCACCAGGCGTTGCACTGCGCCATTTTCTTTTAGGAATTTTCGCAATGGCTCGCCGAAGCTGGCTCGTAAGAAGCTGCTTGAAACAATAATTCTGTATAATCCTAGCGGGTTAACC